>NZ_JBFAMX010000052.1:0-34649 GCF_040659615.1 Nonomuraea sp. NPDC049784 | reverse complement strand
TGATGGTCGCGCTGACCGTCCTGGTCGCCGCGGCCACTCGGCGCCGACGTGTCGTCGCCGTACCGGCCGCGGCCCTGATGGCGGTCGCTGGGGTGCTGGCGTTCATGTCCGGGTTCTACGACGGCGGCTACGCGGTCGATCTCACGACGGGCCAGCGGATCTTCCAGATCGCACTCGTCTCCGCGCACCTGGGGGTCGGCGTCCTGGCCGTGCTCCGGCTGACACAGCTGCTTCGGCACTCACGGACAGCCGACCGTGAAACCCCCGTTCGATAAAATAGATGTGATTCCCTTCCCTGGTCGCGCCACACTGATCAAGAACCAGTGAGGAGATTCATCCCATGCCGAACCAGCCCGCACCGAACCTGCTGTCGTGGGCCAGCGAGATCGACGAAGGCGCGATCTTGCAGGCCGCTCGCACCGCGCGCCTGCCGTTCGTCTCCGGCCACGTCGCTCTCATGCCCGACGCACACGTCGGCGTCGGTGCGACGGTCGGCTCGGTGATCCCCACCGAGAACGCGATCATCCCCGCCGCCGTCGGCGTGGACATCGGCTGCGGCATGGTGGCCACCGAGACGTCGCTCATGGCCGCCGACCTGCCCGAGACCCTCGCCGCCCTGATGCCGATGGTGGAGCACCGCATCCCTGCCGGCGTCGGGAAGGGGCACGAGGACCCGTCCGTGGACCGCGCGCTCAGCGATCTCGGGCTCCCGTACACCGACCTCACTCCCAAGCAGGCCAAGAAGGTGGCCGACCAGTTCGGCACCCTCGGCTCCGGCAACCACTTCGTCGAGGTCTGCCTCGACGAGCGGGACCACGTCTGGACGGTGCTGCACTCGGGCTCGCGTGGCATCGGCAACCAGCTCGCCCAGATGCACATCACGGGCGCGAAGAAGCTGATGCGGAAGCAGGCCGTCGGACTGGAGGACCCGGACCTGGCGTACCTCGTGCAGAGCACGCCGGAGTTCACCGCGTACATCGAGGACATGCTGTGGGCCCAGCACTACGCGATGGCCTCGCGTGCCCGGATGGACAAGGTCCTGATCAACGCCCTGTTCCGGGTCGTCGGCAAGGGGCAGCGGGTGCGTAGGATCAATTGCCACCACAACTTTACCCAGCAGGAGACCCACTACGGGAAGACCCTGTGGATCACCCGCAAGGGCGCCATCAAGGCCGACACCGGTGACGAGGGCGTGATCCCCGGCTCGATGGGCGCCCGGTCGTACATCGTGCGTGGCCGCGGTAACCCCGAGTCGTACAACTCGTGCGCGCACGGCGCAGGGCGGCGCATGTCGCGTACCAAGGCGAAGAAGGAGCTGTCCGCGGCTTCCCTGACCCAGGCGATGAGCGGCCGCACCTGGAACGCGAACCGGGCCGCCGCACTGGTGGACGAGCACCCGGAGGCGTACAAGCCCATCGACCAGGTGATGGCGGACCAGAAGGATCTGGTGGAGGTCCAGCACACGCTGCGCCAGATCTTCAACTACAAGGGATAGCTCTGCCGCCGGTCGGGCGGCAGAGCACTCATCTCTCAAGCACCTGCAGCGTGAGCGAGTGGAGCCGTTCCGCGGCGGCCTGGTCGAAGGACAGTCCGTCCAGGTCAATCCGGCGCTCTCGCATGAAGGCGCTGAGCGGTTCGGCGGGTGGGTTGTCGATACGGGCGACGATCGGCTTGATGCCTTCCTCGACCGGCAGCCCATGCCTTTTGAGCGCCTCCACGTGCGCGGCGGTCGCCTCGTCGTACTCGCCTGCGACGCTCGTCGACACGCCGCCAGGGTGTATCAGGACATATCGGGTACGGTCGCCGTGTCGCGCGGCGAAGGCCACGCCCAGCAGGTCGTTCGCCTTCCCGGCCTGGAACTGGGCGGCCATGCCGTTGTACCCGCGCTCGAGCATGAGATCGTCCCAGTGGACGCGCCCGGTCGGCTGTCCTGGCCCTGACACGTTCACGATGAGGCGGGGTGCGGTGAGGCCGTAGCTGAGGAGGAAGCGGCTCAGGTAGTCCAGCGCGAACGTTCCCTCCACCCCCTCCGCCGTTACGAACCGGTGCGTACGGAAGAAACGGGCGCACAGCACGAGCGCGTCCACGACCGGGAACCTGGCGTTGACCTCCTCGATCACTTGTCGGTTCTCGCTGATCAAGCTCAGGTCCGCCGGGATGAACGCCGCCCCGGGGAGGGCCTTGGACTTGTCGCGTCCGATGACGGCCACAGTGTCGCCGCGTTCGAGGTAGGTGCGGGCGAGCGCCCGCCCCATGCCGTCCGTGCCACCGCTGATCACCAGTGTCTTCATGGGGTCCTCGCGAGCTCTTCTTCCGGTACGGCCTGCGTACGGGGGCTGCCCGCCAGCAGCGGGACAGCGGCAAGGATGATCACGGTCATCGCCGCGACGAGCCAGAAGATGCCGTGGAACCCGCTGATCATGTCGCCGGCGGTCTGGAGGACGAGCGTGACGACGGCTACGCCGAGCGCCGCACCGAGCTGGTTGAGCATGTAGAGCACCGAACTGCCCTGCGCCACCATGGACGGCGGCAGCGCCCGGTAGAGGGAGCCCATCGAGGGCGCGCTGAAGCACCCGCTGCCCAGCCCGATGGTGAACGCCGCCAGCGCCGGCCAGACCACCGGCGTGTCCGCACCCATCTTGGTGAAGGCCAGCGCGCTGAGCCCGGCCACGATCGCGCCGCCGGTGGCCAGCCCGCGGGCGTCGACGCGGTCCGACAGCCGCCCGGCCAGGGGCATGGCGACCGCCCCGCCGAGCCCAATTGGCGCCATCAGTAGACCGGCCGCGAGCACGCCGTGCCCGTGGGCCTGCTGGTAGTACAAGGGTAGGGCGAACAGGGCGGCGAAGAGGGCAAGTCCGCCGAGTCCCATGATCGTGACGCTCGCGCTGAAGCCCCGGCTGGCGAACAACCGCAGGTCGATCAGGGGCGGGGTGCGACCATCCGAACGGCCTCCGCGTAGCGCGTGGACGGCGTAGGCGAGCAGCAGCACCGTGCCCAGGCCCAGCGGGAGCAGCGCCTGCCAGGCGGTGAACGTGCCCTGCTCGGCCGTCTGTGACAGCGCGAGGACGACGGCCGCGAACCCGGGCCCGAGCAGTGCCAGCCCGGCCCCGTCCAGCCGCATGGAGGATGGTCCGTCGCCGGAGTCGGCGGGGATCGCCCGCAGGGCCAGCAGCAGCGCCACGAGGCCGACAGGCACGCTGAGCAGGAACATCCACCGCCATGAGAGGCCGGCGAGCACGGCGCCGCCCGCGATCGGCCCGAGCACCGGCCCCATGGACAGGACCACGCCCATCAGCCCCATCACCCGCCCGGCCCGGCGCGGCCCGGCGGCGCGGGCCAGCAGGATGAGCACGAGAGGGTCCAGCAGCCCGGCCCCGAACCCCTGCAGCACGCGGAACACGATCAGGGCACCGACGTTCCAGGCCAGCCCGGCCCCGAGCGCCCCGGCGAGGAACAGCGCCAGCCCCGTCAGCCACAGCCGCTTGCCGCCGAACCGGTCGACGGCCCAGGTGGTGAACGGGATGGTGGCGGTCACGGCCAGCAGGAACCCGGTGGACGTCCAGCCGATCGTGCTGAGGGAGGTGTCGAAGGCCCCGGCCAGGGTGTCAACGGCGACGGCGGCCATCGTGCTGTTGAGGATGCCCAGCAGCCCGCCGAGCAGGATCACGCCGATGATCCCCAGCAGCCGTGGGTCCAGACGATCATCATCATTTGAACTCATGGGTTCAACGTAGTTATCTCATGCGTTCGCACGCAACTCCTCCGTCCATGAAGTTGAACCGGAAAGTACAATCTGGAGGTATGGCCACCATCTCGCGGGGACGTATCGACAAGCGGCAGGCGATCCTGGAGGGCGCGTTCACCGTGTTCGCCCGCCTGGGCTACGCGCAGGCCTGCGTGCAGGACATCGCGGACGAGGCGGGTGTGGCCAAGCCGACGGTGTACAACCACATGGCGGACAAGGCGACCCTGTTCAGGAACGCGATCGAGGCCGCCGCGCAGACCGCGTTCCGCGAGCGCCTGGCGGCCCTGGAGCCGCTGGCCGACCCCGGCGACGACCTGCGCGCCACGCTGGAGGGCGTCGCCGACGAGTTGCTCCGGCTGCACACCGACGAGCGCTCCTGCGCGCTGCGGCGCCTGCTCTATTCGGAGATCATCCGGTTCCCTGACGTGCTCGACATCGTCAAGGAGAGCGGTCCCCACCGCCTCAACCAGGCCCTGGCCGACCGGCTGGCCCGGCTCGCGCTCGCGGGGCGCCTGCGCGCCGGCGACCCTGACGTGGCGGCGGAGCAGTTCATGGCGCTGGTCATCGGTCCGCTGGAGGCCCGTTCCCAGATGGGAACCCGTGCGATCCCGGCCGTCGAGCTACGGGACATGGCCAGCGCCGCCGTAGACACTTTCATGAAGGCCTGGGTTACGGACTAATCATGACGACAAGGCCCCTTGTCGGCGTTAGGCAAGGGATATAGTCTGCCGCGTGTGGTGGAACGAGACGACTACGCGGCCATCCGCGATCGGATCATCAGGCTCTCCCACACCCATGGCTTGCGCTGCGACTGGGCGGAAACGACGAAACGCCAGCGATTCCTCCTGCTATGGGACGCCGAGGGCCGCGTCGCGGCCCGCGCGATCGTCCCGCTCTACCCCGGGGAGACCCCGCACCTGGTGGACTCCCTCGAACGGGGGCTCGCGCCCCTGTTCGGTGACGACTGGCTGGAGGATCCATGACCGCGGACCGCGTTGACGTTCACATCACCATGGCGGGCAGCCTCTGGCTGGCCCAGGTGGACGGCGTGGCCGGCGGCATGTCCGCCCGCACGTTGAAAGAGCTGCACGGGGACGTCGCCGAAGGGCTGCCGTTCCTCTTCGCCGACTGCCAGCGGCCGCCCACGCCGGTCTACCACTACGCGCTGCCCGGCCTGTCCGAGCAGGACCTCGACGACTTCGCCGCCCTCCAGCGCCAGGCCGCCGCGATCGCCGAGGACTACACGCGTACGCTCAAGAAGCGCGTCAAGCACATGCACGAGCTCGGACTGTCGGACGGGGACATCGGCGAGCTGCTCGGCCTGACCAAGCAGCGCATCCAGCAGATCCGTACGAACGCGAACGACGAGTCCCGCCAGGTCTCCTAGGGCTTGGCGTCGGTCCAGCCCGCCTCGATCAGCGCGTTGGAGTTCCAGACCGTGCCGGGCTCGAAGCCGGCCTGGAAGCCGCCCGGCTTCACCACGACGTTCTCGTTCGCCAGGGCGCGTCCGGTGGCCTCATCGAAGATCAGCCGGTTCTCGGAGACGCCGTCGCCCTGGGTGCGCTCCTTGATCGCCACCGCGGTGCCCCGGCGTCCCTCGGCGTCCGTGACGTTCTCGATGACCTTCACGCCGTCGAGCTCGGCCAGCATCCGGAACGCGGCTCCGCGAACCTCGGGCGTCACCGGCATGTCCATGATCAACCCCATGCTGACCCTGAACAGCCAGGCTTCCTCTGACATCGGCACGCTCGAGGACTCGGTGTCATGGCCCTCGTACGACGCCCGCAGCCACCGCTTGAGCTTGCCCGGGTCGCTGGGCAGCCCGAGCAGATCCTTCATGGTGACGTTACGGCCCAGCCAGAACACCTTGTCCCCGTCCACCAGGGGCATGTGACCGGAGCTGGCCTTGCCCGGGGAGGTGCTGAGGACGAGGTCGCCCTTGGGCGCGCCCTTTCCGGGGACCGTGACTTTGATCTCGGCGGGCGACCCGGCCCGCTCCCACGCCTGCCGGTCCTGTTCGGTGACAGGACGCGCGCCGAGCGGCTGGTCGCGGCTCCACTGCTCCTGGTCGGCGCCGGTGGCGCGGGGCGTCCAGCCCTCGTTCCGCTCCTGGTCCATGACCAGGTAGCCGCCCTGGGCAGCGGCGAACATGGTCCGGCGCACCGACTCGCTGTGCCAATACGCGCCGCTGCCGTCCGATTGCCGGTCCGCCTTCTCGGCGGCGGCCAGCAGCACGTCCCGAGCCGACAACGTCACCTTCTGAGCGTTCGGTACGCTCGCGGGGCTGCCGGTGGACGGCCGCGGCGCCGGCGCCGTGCCGTTCATGGACAGGACCACCACCGCCGCCGTCACAGCGGCCGCGGCCCCGGCCAGCCCCAGCCCCCACGCGGGCCGCACGGCCCCGCGCCTGCGCCGTGCCGGCCTGGGGACCGACATGGCACGGGAGAGCTCCGCGGCTCTGGTGCGCGGGTCGATGGGCCGGTCGTCGTCGAGGTGGGCGGGCCTGGCGGCCTTGAGCTCGTCGATGGGGTTCATGACCACTCCTCGCTGAGGTTCCGCACGTGGGGCAGGGCCGGCTCCAGGCCGGGGGCCTCTGTGGCCTTGGCTTCCATGGCCTGCTTGAGCCGTTTGCGCGCCCGATGCAGGCGTACGCGGAAAGCCGCCGCCGAGCAGCCGACGACCCGCGCACCCTCCTTCGGCGACAGCCCGTGCCAGGCGACCAGGACGAGAGTCTCCCGATCGTCCTCGGCCAGCGTGGCCAGCGCACGCAGCACGCCCAGCCGCTCGGTCACCTGATCGGCCACGTCACCCTCGGTCCAGGCCCGCAGCTCGGCCGCGACGGCCTCCCGGCGTACCTCGGCGCGTACGTTGTCGCGCAGCACGTTCCTGGCGACCCCCAGCAACCACGGCAGCGCCGGCTCCGGCACGTCGTCCAGCCGCCGCCAGGCGATCGCGAACGTCTCGCTCACCACCTCGTCCGCCACCTGCCGCCCCGCGCGGCTGACCACGTAGGCCCACACGCGTTGCCGGCATTCGTCGTACATGCCGGTGAACCGGTGCGCATCATCCGTCACCGCCCAGCCCCTTCGTTCGGGATGCGTTCTTCTGACACCACGAAGTGGTCCGAACTCTCCCGTTGTTACACCTCAGCCGAAATTTCCATTCCGCCCGTGGGGTCTGGCGAAGAACCGAAACGGCGCCCCCTTCTTCAGGAGGCGCCGTTCGTACTCGGGGACTACCTGACCCAGAGGAAGTACCAGCCGGTGCCGTTCAGCGAGCACTTGTACTCGTTCCAGCCCTCACGCTGGTACTGCTGGCCCATGTCGATGCACTTCGACTTGCTGGTGTACTCGCCGATGTAGGTCCACGAGGCGGCCTGGGCCGGAGCGGCGACGCCGATGGCGGCCAGCGCTGCGATGCCGGCTGCGACAATGCCTGCACGAACGCGCATGCGTGATTTCCCTTCTTTGGGGCTCTTTCGAGATCAACGATCATGGTCGGCGCCATAAAAAGGCCATAGTGCGACTACAGAGCCGGCGCAAGTAGGTTACGGCCATGGAGATCGGTGAGCTGCTGGGGTCCGGGCGTACCGCGGACGTGTACGCGATCGACGGTGAGCGAGTGTTACGGCGCTACCGGATCGGCATCGACGCACGGCGGGAGGCGGCGGTCATCGCGTACGTGGCCGAGCACGGCTTCCCGGTGCCCGATCTGTATCCCGGCGCGGGGCCGGCCACTGACCTGGTGATGGGGCGGTTGACCGGGCCGACGATGTTGCGGGCGCTCGTCGACGGGGGGATCACGCCTGAGGAGGTGGGCACGGTTCTCGCGCGGCTGCTGCTGCGGCTGCACGAGATCCCGGCGAAGGCGTCAGAGGATCCCGGTGATCGGGTGCTGCATCTCGATCTGCATCCGGACAACGTCATGCTGACGCACCGAGGGCCCGTCGTGATCGACTGGTGCAACAGCCAGGAAGGGCCACCGGGGGCCGACTGTGCCATGTCGGCGGTGATCATCGCACAGGTGGCGGTGGATGAGGACAACGAGTTCGCCGGGACGGCAAGGGCGGTCCTCGTCGCGCTGCTCGCCGGGCTCGGTGGTGCCATGGACTTCGGCGAAGGGCTCGAGCAGGCCAGGGCAGGGAGGGGCGCGAATCCGACACTCAGCGAGCGGGAGGTCTCGCTGCTCGACGACGCCGTGAGGCTGATACGCGACCTGCGGGCGCCCGCGCGGTCCTCAGGCTGAGACGGCTACTCGGTCCAGGAGGCCGTGGCGTCGAGGCGTTCACGCCAGAGCTTCTCGCCCCCGCCGCCGGGCTCCCAGCGGGCGCAGAAGTCGAGCAGGGCACGGCAGCGCGCCACCATGGCCTCTTGGCGTTCGGCCCACTCGGGGACGGGGCCGTCGTAGGCGGCGAAGAAGTGGGAGAGCAGCGGGATGTGCTCCGGGTGGTGGCTACGGATGATCCACTCGCACCACGCCAGGTCTTCGACCGGGCGCCCGGGGTGGGCCCACTCCCAGTCGAGTATGGCGGTCGTCCGGAACGTGGCCGGGTCGAACAGCATGTTCTGCGGGCCGAAGTCGCCGTGCACGATGCCCAGCCGGTGGAGGTCGGACAGGATCCGGCCGCACTCGGTGAGCACCTCCACGGCGCGGCCCTCGTCGAGGAGGTCCTGGCCGTGGACGCCGGAGACGAAGCGGGTGGTCAGGCTTGTCTCGGTGACCTTGTGCACGCGGGGCACCGGGAGGCGACCGCGCAGGCGGCGCAGGTATCTGCTCTCCGTGCCGAGCCTGAACGCCGCCTCCGGGCCCTGGTAGCACTTCACGACCAGGGCGCCGTCGCCGAATGTGCTGTTGGTGTACCCGTGCTTCACAAGGGTCGATTCTGGCGTACCCGCGCCCCTCCCAGACGCCCGGCACGCTATCGAACGCGACTCCGATACACGATGTAAGGACGGAACAAATAGCCCAACGGGGCGGAAAACGCATGCACCAGGCGGCTGAACGGGAAAAGAACCACCAGGATCATCCCGATGGCCGTGTGCACCTTGTAAAGGACGTTGGCCTGACTCATCGCCATGGAGTCCGGCTGGAGGATGAGGGCGCCGCGGAACCAGGGCGCGACCGTGGTCCGGTAGCTCACCTCGCTCGGCACGAACCCCGCGATCGTCGTCGCCACGCCCGCCACGATCGACGCGGCCAGCACCGTGTACATCGTCTTGTCGTTGACCGTGGTCGCCATGAACACCGGGCCGTTGGTGCGGCGGCGGTAGATCAGCAGGACCAGCCCCACCAGCGTGGCCAGGCCCGCGAGGCCGCCCCAGATGAGCGCGTTCAGGTGGTAGGTGTCGTTGGACACGCCGACCGCGTCCGTCCAGCTCATCGGGATGAGCAGCCCGGCGACGTGGCCGACGATCACGAAGAGCAGGGCGTAGTGGAACAGCGGGCTGGCCACGCGCAGCAGCGGGCTCTCGTAGAGCTGGGACGAGCGGGTGGTCCAGCCGAACTTGTCGTACCGGTAACGCCAGATCAGCCCGCCCACGAAGATCAACAGGGTGACGTACGGGGCGACGATCCAGAGCATGTTCTCCGCCCACGTCACAGGTAGCCTCCCACGGTCTCGGCCGGCGGCCCGCCCTGCGCCAGGCGCGTGGCCTGGCTCCGTTCCGCCGCGGTGATCGGAGGGAGGGTCGCGCACACCGTGCTGATCACGTACGCGTACGGCGAGTCGCGGTCGGTCAGGGCGGTGAGCAGCAGCTCCAGCCCCGGCCTGTGCTCCTTGAGCAGTGCCGCGCCCGAGGGGTCGACCGCGGCGAACTCCAGCATCACCGGCAGGAAGTCGGGCAGCTCGTCGTCCATCAGCTCCCAGCCGGCCGTGCGGTAGAGCTGTTTCAGCGCGGCCAGTGACAGGCCGCGGCGGCGGGTGTCGCCGTCGGTGTAGTAGGTCAGGTAGAGGCAGCAGCGCCGGTGCAGGTCGAACGTCTCCACGTAGTGCGCGGCCAGCTCGCCGGGGCCGAGCTCGGAGACGAGCGACAGGAACGTCCCGAAATGCGGCTCGGCGGCCTCCCTGATCAGCGGGAGGCGGCGCCAGAAACGCTCGTCGGGGTAGGCGAGGAGGTGCGCGGCGGCTTGCCAGATGACGGTCCTGTTCATGGCCTTCCTCTCTTGGGAGGGAACAGGCCGGCGGGGGCACCGCGGCCGTCCCAGTTGAGCAGGTTCACCCGGTCGTGGGTGACCTCGTCGCTGGTCTGGCGTTCTTTCAGGCCGTGGAAACTCTCGATCGAGACCGGGACGGGCCTGCCCGACGCCTCCCCGAACGGGCCCTGCATGCCGGGCCCCGCGTCGTAGTCGAGGCTGCAGCCGCCCTCCTCCACGACTCCCGGCGGGATGTTGCCGTAGGCGGTCGGGATCACGTACCGCTCCTCGTACTTGGCCAGCGCCAGCAGCCGGTACATGCCGTGCACGTCGTGCTCGGACAGGCCCGCGTCCGCCAGGACCGGCGGCTCGCCCAGGTTGACCGCGCGCATGTACGACCGCATCGCGGCCAGGCGGCGCAGCGCGGCGGTCACGGGTGCCGGGTCGCCGGCGGCGAACAGCCCGGCCAGGTAGCCGATCGGGATGCGGAGCGACTCGATGGCGGCGAACAGGTTTCCCGCGTCCTCGCCGTCGTGGCCCCCTCCGGCGAGCGCGTCCACGACGGGGGAGAGCGGGGGGACGTACCAGACCATCGGCAGGGTGCGGTACTCCGGGTGCAGGGGGAGCGCGATCCGGTACTTCTTGATCAGGTCGTACACCGGGGATCTGCGCGCCGCCTCAACCCAGTCGGCCGGGAGTCCCGCCGTGTCGACCGCCGGATCGTGCGGGTCGATGAACACGTCCAGCTGGGCCTCGTACAGGTCGCGCTCGTCGGTGACCGAGGCCGCCTGGGTCACGCGGTCGGCGTCGTACAGCAGGATCCCGAGGTAACGCAGGCGCCCGACGCAGGTCTCCGAGCAGACCGTCGGGAGCCCGACCTCCACGCGCGGGTAGCAGAAATGGCACTTCTCCGCTTTGCCGGTCTTGTGGTTGAAGTACATCTTCTTGTACGGGCAGCCCGTCACGCACATGCGCCAGCCCCGGCAGCTGTCCTGGTCCACCAGCACGATGCCGTCCTCGGCCCGCTTGTACAGGGCGCCCGAAGGGCAGGAGGCCACGCACGACGGGTTGAGGCAGTGCTCGCAGATGCGTGGCAGGTAGAACATGAACGTCTGCTCGAAGGCCAGCTTGACCTGATCGGACACCTTGGCCAGCACGGGGTCGGGCGTCGGGTCGCCGCCGAGGTCGTCGTCCCAGTTGGCGCTCCAGCGGATCTTCATCGGCTCGTTGCTGATCAGGGACCTGGGCGGCGCCACGGGGATGTCGCCGGTGAGCGGGGCGCGGGTGAGGTTCTCGTAGTCGTAGGTCCAGGGCTCGTAGTAGTCCTGGAGTGAGGGCATGAGGGGGTTGGTGAAGATGGTGAGCAGCTTGTGCACGCGGCCGCCCGCCCTGAGCTTGAGCTTGCCCTTCTTGTTGAGCACCCAGCCGCCGCGCCAGCGGTCCTGGTCCTCGTAGCGCTTGGGGTAGCCCTGTCCCGGGCGGGTCTCGACGTTGTTGAACCAGACGTACTCGACGCCCGGCCGGTTGGTCCAGGTCTGTTTGCAGGTGACCGAGCAGGTGTGGCAGCCGATGCACTTGTCCAGGTTCATCACCATGGCGATCTGAGCCATGATCCGCATCAGTACGTCACCTCCTGCGATCTGCGACGGATGGTGGTGATCTCGTCGCGCTGGCTCCCGGTGGGCCCGAGGTAGTTGAAGCCGTACGAGAGCTGGGCGTATCCGCCGATCATGTGGGTGGGCTTGATGAGCACCCTGGTCAGGGCGTTGTGGATGCCGCCTCTCCGGCCGGTCGCCTCGGACTTGGGCACGTCGATCAGCCGGTCCTGCGCGTGGTGCATGTACACCGTGCCGCGCGGCATGCGGTGCGAGACGATGGCCCTGGCCACGACCACGCCGTTGCGGTTGACCGCCTCGATCCAGTCGTTGTCCGCCACGCCCAGCTCGGCCGCGTCCTCCACCGACATCCAGATCGTCGGACCGCCCCTCGACAGGGTCAGCATCAGCAGGTTGTCCTGGTACTCGGAGTGGAGAGACCACTTGCTGTGCGGGGTCAGGTAACGCAGAGTGCCGCTCTCGCCGTGCAGCGCGGCCAGGTCGAGCGGGGGGCGGTAGATCGGCAGCGCCTCGCCGTACTCGTGCATCCAGTCGTGGTCGAGGAAGAAGTGCATGCGCCCGGTGAGCGTGTGCCAGGGTTTGCCGTTCTCCACGTTGATCGTGAAGGGGGAATAGCGGCGGTCGTGCGACTCCTTGCCCGACCACTCGGGGCTGGCCGCCACGTGCACGGGCCTGGCCTGGGTGTCGGCGAAGTCGATGCGATGCCGTTCGTTGATCAGGTCCTCGAAGCTGGTGCCCGTACGCTGGGCGAGCTGCCTGAAGCCCTGCGCGGCCAGCCTGCCGTTGCTCGTGCCCGAGAGCGCGAGTATTGCCTCGCACGCCTTGGCGTCGGTGTCGAGCTCGGGCCTGCCCTTGGCCGCGCCCCACGGCACCAGGCCGCAGCGCCGGCCCAGCCAGGCCACCTCCTCCTCGGGCATGAACGTCACGCCCTTGACCGCCAGGCCCAGCTGCTCCGTGAGCGGGCCGAGCGCCGCCAGCTTCTCGGCGACGGCGCCGTAGTCGCGCTCCACCACCTTCAGTTCGGGTCCGCCGGCCACCGCCAGCTCGCCCGGCGTGTCGTGCTGGTACGCCGTCGCGACCACGTCCCTGCGTACGCCGAGATGCTCCTTGGCGAGCCTGCTGAAGGCCTCAGCGATGGCGTGAAAGGCGGAAAAATCGGTCTTCGTCTCCCAGGGCAGGTTGATCGCCGGGTTGAACGCGTGCACGAACGGGTGCATGTCCGTGCTCGACAGGTCGTGCTTCTCGTACCAGGTGGCGGCCGGGAGCACGATGTCGGAGAAGACCGTCGAGGACGTCATCCTGAAGTCGAGCGTGACCAGGAGGTCCAGCTTCCCGCTCGGGGCCCGCTCGTCGGGGTGTTCCAGGTTGGAGGTGGCCCCGAGGAGGTGGTGCAGGAAATACTCGTTGCCCTTGGCGGACGAGCCGAAGAGGTTCGAGCGCCACAGGGTGAGCACGCGGGGCCAGTTGCGCGGGTCGTCCGGGTTCTCCACGGCGTGTTTGAGCCGGCCCGAGCGGAGCTCCTCGAGGGTGTAGGCGATGGGGTCCTCGGCGTCGCCGAGGTCCAGGGGGTTCCTGTCGAAGGCCGGGGACATCGGCATCCAGCCGTTCTTGACGGCCTCGGTGACCAGGTCGGCGGTGTGCTTGCCGCGGAACTCGCCGGTGGCGAGCGGCGAGGCCAGCTCGCCCGCGTCGAAGTGGTCGTAACGCCACTGGTCGGTGTGCAGGTACCAGTACGGCGTGCCGGGGACCTGCCGTGGCGGCCGCGACCAGTCCAGGGCGCCCGCCAGCAGCGCCCAGCCGCTCTGGGTACGGCATTTCTCCTGGCCCACGTAGTGTGCCCAGCCGCCACCGTTGCGGCCCTGACAGCCGGTCAGCAGGAGGAGCGACAGGAACGCCCGATAGATCGTGTCGCCGTGGAACCACTGCGTGGTGCCAGCCCCCAGGATGATCATGCATCGGCCCTCGGTCGACTCGGCCGTCCTGGCGAACTCCCTGGCGATCCTCGCCGCCCTTCCCGCGGGCACCCCCGTGATCTTCTCCTGCCAGGCCGGCGTGTACGGCTCGTCGGCGTCATAGCCGTCCGGCCAGTCGCCGGGAAGCCCGTCCCGCGCCACCCCGTACTGGGCCAGGAGCAGGTCGAACACCGTGGTCACCAGGTGGTCGCCAACCCTTGCGACCGGCACACCCCTGCGTACCGAGTGGCCGCCGTCGAAGCGGGGCAGCAGGACCTCGGCCGACTCGCCGCCGTACAGGGTGAGCCTGGGGTCGATGCCCAGGTCGAGGTTCCAGCGGCCCTTGCCGGACTCGGTCCAGCGGAAGCCGACCGAGCCGTTCGGCACGACCGGCTCGCCGGTCTCCGACATGAGCACGGTCTTCCACTCGGCCGCCTCCTCCTCCGAGCCCAGGTCCTTGGCCGTGAGGAACCTGCCGGGCACGTACGCGCCCGCGTGCTCCTTGAGCCGGACGAGGAACGGCAGGTCGGTGAAGCGTTTGACGTAGCCGGTGAAGTAGGGCGTCTCACGCTCGACGAAGAACTCCTTCAGCAGCACGTGTCCCATGGCCATGGCGAGGGCGCCGTCCGTGCCGGGCCGCACGCTGAGGAACTCGTCGGCGAACTTGGCGGCGTCGCTGAAATCCGGGGAGATCACCACGACCTTCTGGCCCCGGTAGCGGGCCTCGGTCATCCAGTGGGCGTCGGGGGTGCGGGTGACGGGGACGTTCGCGCCCCACATCATCAGGTACGCCGCGTCCCACCAGTCGGCCGACTCCGGCACGTCCGTTTGGTCGCCGAAGACCTGGGGCGAGGCCACGGGCAGGTCGGCGTACCAGTCGTAGAAGGAGAGCATGGTGCCGCCGATCAGCGACACGAACCTGGAGCCGATGGCCTGGGAGACCATCGACATGGCGGGGATGGGGGAGAACCCGGCGATCCGGTCAGGGCCGTACGCCTTGATGGTGTGGACGTGGGCGGCGGCGATCATCTCCAGCGCCTGGTCCCAGGTGATGCGGATGAGGCCGCCGCAGCCTCGGGCGCTCTGGTACTTACGCCTCTTTTCCGGATCTATCGTGACTTCTGCCCATGCGGCGACCGGGTCGCCGTTGAGGCGTCCTTTCGCCTCCGCGTACATCTCGACGAGGGCGCGCCTGGCGTACGGGTAGCGGATCCGGGTCGGCGAGTAGGTGTACCAGGAGAAGGCGGCGCCGCGCGGGCAGCCGCGCGGCTCGTACTCGGGGCGGTCGGGGCCGACGCTCGGATAGTCGGTCTGCTGTGTCTCCCAGGTGATGATGCCGTCCTTGACGTACACCTTCCACGAGCACGAGCCCGTGCAGTTCACGCCGTGCGTCGAGCGGACCACCTTGTCGTGGCTCCACCGGTCGCGGTAGAAGGCGTCGCCTTCCGTGCCGCCCTTCAGGTGGAGAGTGCGCAGGTCGGGGCTGGTGACTGACCTGCGCAGGAATCGGCCGGTCTTCAGCAGGAGGTCCTCCGCGCTCATACCCCCACTTCATCACAGATAGTGACCCTCTGTTACACAGGGTGTATGCCTGAGCTTCGTAAAGGTCACGTGCCTGAGGCGCTGCCTGCGTACGCGTCCCGGGGAAAACCGTTTGCCGGGCAGGGCGATGCCTTGTCAACCTTGTCAGGCCATGCGCTCCCTTCCTGAAGCCGATCCCGGCGTGCCCGACATCCGCAGCCCGCTCCGCTACCTGTGGTGGAACGCGCGGCGGCAGGCCGTGCCCCTTCTCGCGGGCATCGGCTTCGCGACGCTGTGGTGGCTGGTGCAGGCGCTGATGCCGGCGGTGCTCGGGAAGGGGATCGAGGCGATCACCGCCAAGGACACCGGGGCGCTGCTGCTCTGGGCGTCGATCCTGTTCGTGCTGGGGCTGCTGCAGGCGTTCACCGGGATCATGCGGCACCGGATGGCCGTCTACAACTGGCTGGCCGCCGCGTACCGCACCGTGCAGCTGACCGCCAGGCAGGCCGCCGGGCTGGGCGCCACGTTGCCGAAGCGGCTCTCGACCGGCGAGGTCGTCAGCGTCGGCAACTCCGACATCGCCCACATCGGCAGCTCCATGGACATCCTGCTGCGCGGCGCCGGCTCCGTCGTGGCGATCGTCACCGTCACCGTGATCCTCATCTCGACCTCGCTGCCGCTGGGGCTGCTGGTCCTGTTCGGCGTGCCGCTCATGGCCGTCGCCGTCGGGCCGCTGCTCAGGCCCCTGCACAGGCGGCAGGCCAAGCAGCGTGAGCTGACCGGCGACCTGTCCACCAGGGCCGCCGACATCGTGGCCGGGCTGCGGGTGCTGCGCGGCATCGGAGGGGAGCAGGTCTTCACCCAGCGCTACCGCGAGGAGTCCCAGCGGGTCCGGCGGGCCGGGGTACGCGTGGCCGGGGTCGAGTCGGTGCTCGAAGGCGCCCAGATCGTGCTGCCCGGCCTGCTCGTCGCGGTCGTCACCGGCATCGGCGCCTCGTTCGCCGTAGCCGGGGAGATCCCCACGGGACAGCTGGTCGCCTTCTACCTCTACGCCGTATTCCTGATCGGGCCCATGCGCACGCTCACCGAGACCGCCGACAAGCTCACCAAGGGCCACGTGGCGGCCGGGCGCGTGATCCGGATCCTGTCCATCGAGCCCGAGGTCACCGGCGGCATCGGGAGCAGCCCGGGCGGCGTGCTGCGCGACTCGTACAGCGGCGTCACCCTCCAGCCCGGCTGCCTCACGGCGGTCGCCGCGAACGCGCCCGAGGACGCCATCGCCATCGCCGACCGGCTCGGCCGCTACGCCGACGGCGACGTCATGTTCGGGGCGACCGACCTGTCCGCGCTGCCCATCGAGGAGGTCCGCTCCCGGATCCTGGTCGCCGACAACGGCGCCCGGCTGTTCACCGGCCGCCTGCGCGACGAGCTGGACGTGCGCGGCGAGGCCTCCGATGAGGAGGTGCGCCAGGCCCTGTACGCGGCCTGTGCCGAGGACATCGTCGAGGCGCTGCCCGACGGGCTCTCCGCCACGGTGGCCGAGGGTGGGCGGGAGTTCTCGGGCGGGCAGCAGCAGCGGCTGCGCCTGGTCAGGGCGCTGCTGGCCGACCCGGAGGTGCTCATCCTGGTCGAGCCCACCAGCGCCGTCGACGCCCACAGCGAGGCCCGCATCGCCGAACGGCTGGCCAAGGCCAGGGCCGGGAAGACCACGCTGATCTGCACGACCAGCCCGCTGGTGCTCGACCGTACCGACCACGTCGTTTACGTGGAGGACGGGCGGGTGCTCGCGGAGGGCACGCACCGGCAGCTGCTGGACGACTCGCGGGAATACGCCGCGACCGTGACCCGTGGAGAGGACTGAACCCGAGTGATGCCGCATGGCTCGTGAGATCCTGCCGGTCGCCGACCGGAAACAGGTGCGTGCGTACGCCAGGCGGCTGACGCTCCGCTACCCGCGCCAGCTATCCATCGCGCTCGCCCTGCACGGGCTGGCGGCCGTCGCGGGGCTGGTCGTGCCGTGGCAGCTCGGCGGGCTGGTGGAGGACCTCCAGTACGGCGTCGAGGTCAACGTCGCCGTCGTGGCCGCCGCCATCGGAGGCTTCCTGCTGCTGCAGGGCGCACTCATGCGGTACGCGGTGCTGGCCTCGGCCAAGCTCGGCGAGAAGGTGCTGGCCGAGCTCCGGGAGGAGTTCGTGGACCGGGTGCTCGGGCTGCCGCTGTCCACGGTCGAGCGGGCCGGATCCGGCGACCTGATCACGCGCACCTCCCGTGACGTCGACTCGCTGTCCCGGACCGTACGGAACGCCGTGCCGGAGACGCTGATCGCCCTGGTCACCTTCCTGATCACGATCGGCGCGCTGCTGCTGGTCAGCCCCCTGCTCATGCTGCCGATGCTGATCGCCGGGCCGGTGATCTGGATCTCCACCCGCTGGTACCTGAAACGGGCGCGAGACGGCTATCTCCGCGAGAACGCCGCCTATGCCGACATGACCGAAGGGCTTGCCGAAACCGTCGAGGGCGCCCGGGCCGTGGAGGCGCTCCGGCTTCATGAGCGCCGCCGATCGCGTACCGACGGCGACATCAGCCGCTCCTTTGCGGCCGAGCGCTACACGCTCGGGCTCCGCACCACCTGGTATCCCGCGGTCGAGCTGGGATACGTGATCCCGGTGGTGGCCACGGTGCTGGTCGGCGGCCTGTTCTACACCAACGGGTGGGTGGCGCTCTCCCAGGTGGCCACCGCCACGCTCTACGCGCAGCAGCTGATCGACCCGCTGGACAGGTTCCTGATGTGGATCGACGAGCTGCAGGTGGGCGGGGCGTCCATGGCCCGGCTGCTGGGCGTGTCCAACGTGCCCGACGACCGGGTGACCGGCGCCTCGCGCCCTTCAGGGGAGCTGCTGGAGGCGGCCGACGTCCGGTACGCGTACCGCGAGGGCCGCGACGTGCTGCACGGCGTGTCCCTGACCGTCCGGCCCGGGGAACGGCTGGCCATGGTGGGCCCTTCCGGGGCCGGCAAGTCCACGCTGGGGCGGCTGCTGGCGGGCATTCACGGGCCGCGTACCGGATCGGTGACCGTGGGCGGGGTGCCGCTCGTGGATCTGGCGCTGGACGAGCTGCGGGGCCACGTGGCTCTGGTCACGCAGGAGCACCACGTGTTCAAGGGCTCGTTGCGGGACAACCTGCTGATCGCCCGCCCGGACGCCGATGACGCGGCCGTGCGGAAGGCGCTCGAGGCGGTGGACGCGCTGGACTGGGTGCTTGCCCTGGGCGCGGGACTGGAGACGGAGGTGGGCTCCGGCGGCCTGGCGGTGTCGCCCGCGCAGGCGCAGCAGCTCGCCCTCGCCCGCCTGGTGCTCGCCGACCCGCACACCCTGGTGCTGGACGAGGCCACCTCGCTCATCGACCCTCGCGCGGCCCGGCACCTGGAGCGGTCGCTGGCCGCCGTACTGGATGGACGTACGGTGATCGCGATCGCTCACCGGCTCTACACGGCGCACGATGCCGACCGGGTGGCTGTCGTGGAGGATGGGCGGATCAGCGAGCTGGGGCCGCACGAGGAGCTGGTGGCGAAGGGCGGCTCGTACGCGGCCTTGTGGACCAGCTGGCACGGCACACCCACGACCACCCGCTCCTGACCCCTACGCCACGGGCACCCAGGCCGGTCCGTCGGCTGTGTCGTCCACGCGGCCGAACACCACATCGGCGAAGTGCACGCCGAAGCCGATCGTGTCCGGCCGCTGCAGCTCCTTGACCAGCCGGTGCCGGTGCACGGCCGACTCCGCCGAGTCCAGGTCCGCGGCGGCGGACCACTCCGGGTGGCGGATCTGGGCCGCGGTGTGCAGGGCGTCGCCGAAAGCGATCAGCCGCCGGTCGCCGGACGTGATCGTGTACGTGGTGTGCCCGGACGTGTGCCCCGGAGTCGGCAGCACCCGGACCCCCGGGAAGATCTCCTCGTCCTCGCGCACAGTGCGCACGCGGGGCGCGAGCGCGGCCAGCATCTCGTCGGTCGTCTCCGGTGCGTTGCGCAGGTGGCGCAGGTTCCATTCGGGCTCGGCCAGCAGATAGCCAGCCCCGCTGAACGCGGGCCGGTCGCTGCCGGGCGCGGGGTGCCAGGCCCAGCCGATGTGGTCGACATGCAGGTGGGTGAAGGCCACCGCCTCGATCTCCTCGGGGCGGCGGCCCAGCTTGGCGAGGTTGTCGAGCAGCTCGCCGCCACCGAGCGCGCCGATCAGTGGGTTGTCCGGATCGTCGGGCTGGGACAGCGGTCCCAGCCCGGCATCGATCAGCAGCGCTCTCTCGCCGTACTCCACCAGCAGTGCGCCGATGGTGGCCACCAAGTTCCCCGTGTCGTCGAGGAAGGCGGCGTTGTCCTTCCAGTCCTGCTCCGTCGTGCCGGGCAGCCATCCGCGCGGTTTCAGGCGTACCACGCCGTCAGGCACATAGCTGAGCTTGAACTCACCCAGCTCCAGCGAACGGACGGGGGACGGCCGGCGCAGGCGCTCTTCGTCAGTGCTCATGGCGGCAAAACTTACAACTAGAACTATTCAAATTGCAAATATGCATGGTTGAGATATCCTTCCTGTCATGACCCGGTCCGAGCCCACCAGCGAGGCACTGGCCGCTGCCGAGCGAAACCTGTGCGGACTCGTCAACGCCGTGGCCAGGCAGATCGAGGGCCACATCAGGGAGCGGGCCGGCGCCCTCAACCTGACCGCCGCCCAAGCGGTGGCGCTACGCGAGCTCAGCGGTCCGCTGACCATGCGTGATCTGGCCGACCGGATGGCGTGCGAGCCGTCGAACGCCACGTTCGTCGTCGACCGGCTGGAGGAGCAGGGCATCGTCGAACGGCGCCCGCACCCGAACGACCGCCGTGCCAAGCAACTCGTCCTGACCCCCGAAGGCGCCGCACTCCGCGAACGCCTGCTCGCGCTGTTGACCGAGGACTCTCCCTTGGCACAGTTCACGCCGCAGGACCAGGCCGCACTCAGCGAGCTCCTCCTGCGGGCGTTGCGATAGCCCGCAACTCGCTGGATCTTGCAGCGGTGGGGCGGCGTTGCGAACATCAGCAACGTGAGCAGATGGCAGTGGGCCTGGGCGGCGTGAGTCTGAACGGTGAGCGCGGCTCACCGGCAGTCACCGGTGAGCGTGGCGCCATCGCCTACGGTGAGCGTGGCCCCATCGGCGGCACGGTGCTCGCCGTGCTCATCCTGGCCGTCGTTCAGGGCCAGCTCACCCTGCTGTACGTCCCGTCGTACGTCATCATGATCGTCCAGGGCGGCACCGTGGTCGTCGCCCTGACCGTGTCCCGGGCGCTCGACGCCCTCCGCGCCTAGGTCAGCCCAGCGACCTCTTCAAGAAGTCGACCTGGAGCAGCAGCAGGTTCTCTGCCACGACCTCCTGCGGCGTCATGTGCGTCACCCCGGACAGCGGAAGCACGCTGTGCTGCCGCCCGGCCGCCAGCAGCGCGGACGACAGGCGCAGCGTGTGGGCCGCCACCACGTTGTCGTCGGCCAGGCCGTGGATCAGCAGCAGCGGGCGTTCGAGCTTGGCGGCGTCCGCGAACAACGAGGACTTCTCGTACACCTCGGGCTGCTCGTCCGGATGGCCCAGGTATCGCTCGGTGTAGCACGTGTCGTACAGCCGCCAGTCCGTCACCGGCGCCCCCGCCACCGCTGCTTGGAACACGTCGGGCCGCCGCAGCACCGCCAGCGCGGCCAGGAACCCGCCGAACGACCAGCCGCGAATGGCCACCCTCGTCAGGTCGAGGTCGTCGGGGTACTGCTCAGCCACACCCTGCAGGGCGTCGATCTGGTCCTCGAGCGCGGGGGTCGCCAGGTCGTTGAGCACGGTCCGCTCGAACTCGGGACCCCGGCCAGGCGTGCCCCGCCCGTCGGCCACGATGACGGCGAACCCCTGCTCGGCGAACCACTGGCTCTCCAGGAACGCGCCGCGCCGGTTGAGCACCCGCTGCGCGTGCGGGCCGCCGTACGGATCCATGAGGACCGGCAGCCTCCGCGAGCCCTGCTCGTGCCACGAGGGCAGTACCACGGCGGTGGCGAGCTCGCGACGGCCGGAACGGCCGAGCGAGACCCGCAGGTCGAGGCCCGGTCGCTCGGCGAACGACGGGATCGGCACCGCCATGCCGTCACGCCGCACCACCGTGGTCGACACGCCCTCGGAGTCGAGGCTCTGCTCGGTCAGCACGCCCACGCCGCCCGCCATCCGCCCCGAGAACACCCCGGAACGGGTCGAGACGGGCAGCAGCGAATGCCCGTCCCAGGTCCACAGGTGGATCTCGGTCGGGTCGCCGCTCGCGCTGAACAGCACGCTGTCATGATCGACGTCGAGCACCGCCCGCACCTGCAGTGTGGGCGGCGTGACCGCGCGGTCGCCGACGAACAGCCGGTTGCCGCCCCCGGAGCTCGCCACCCACACCAGCGAACCGTCGTCGAGGTGCGCGGGCACGCCGGTGACGATGTCGACCCAGGCGGGATCGCTGTCCTCGCGCACCAGCGTGGACGCGCCGGTCGCCGGATCGACCGTGAACAGCCGCATCGTCCGCTGGTCGCGGGTCAGGGTCACGATCGACAGCGCGTGGGGGTCCCAGGCCGCCGTCGTGAGGTATTCCTCCTCGTACGGCACCGCGACCCGCGACCCGTCGAGCCCCAGCACGAAGAGTTCGGTGACGGCGTTGGGCGTGCCGGCGGCCGGATAGCGCTGGTCCGAGGCCGGACGGTCGGGGTTGGCCGGGTCGGCGATGTGCCAGACCTGGACCGGGGCCTCGTCGGCGCGCTCGACCAGCAGCGCGTCGCTGGACGGCGCCCACCAGTAGCCGCGCATCCTGCTCATCTCCTCGGCGGCGATGAACTCGGCCAGCCCGTACGTCACGGTCTCCGACTCCGGCGTGGCCAGCGCGCGGTCCTCGCCCGTGACGAGGTCCTGGACGCGCAGGGCCCCGCCCGCGACGTACGCGACATGTCGCCCGTCAGGCGACAGGCGGGGATCGATGACCGCGCCCGGGGTGTCCTGCCGCCGCACCTGGCCGCTCGCCAGATCGACGACGTAGAGCGCGCCGGACAGCGCGAAGCAGGCCCGCGTCACGTCCTTGTCCGTCGCGTACGCGACCACGCCCCCCGCGGCCTCCCGGCTGCGCTCACGCCTGGCGCGCTCCTCGGGCGGCAGATCCTCCTCGTCGCCGTGGAGCGCCCGCGGGTCCACGACCAGGCGCTCGACGTGGGTGTCGGTGTCGAGCTCCCACAGGCAGGTCACCGGATCGGTGCCCGAATTCGTACGGAGGAAGACCACCCGGCCGCCGTCCGGGGAGATCGTGAAGCCCCTGGGCACCCCGAGGGTGAACCGGCGGGTCCTGGCAGACAGGCGCGGGAAGCTCTCGCTCATGGCCCCAATCCTGCCATTGGGGAGTCACTGCTTTCATGCGGGTGGCAGTCGTCTCGCCGCGCTCCCGCGTCCCTTACACACACTCTTCCGCCGCCGCCACCACAGTGCGGCCCGGGGATAGCCGCCGTCCTCCAGGTCGGCCAGCCGCTCGAAGACGTTGTACGAAGCCTGGTGGCCGCAGACCAGCACCGAGACGAGCATCGACAGGAGGTAGAGGGGGAGCATGGGCAGGCCGACACACCAGGCCCACTGGGTGGCGTGGCGGTCCTCGTGGAGGATGAGGCGGTCGTCCAGCGCGTTCCACCTGGTCAGGACGACGTTGCCCACCGTGAACGCTCCTGCGATGGGGAAGCGGTAACGGTAGCCGAAGGCCAGGATGAGCCCATTGGGGCCAGATTGCCTGGTCGCGCCGCCGATGAACGAGACCAGCAGACCGAGCGGAGTGGCGAGATTGATGTAGTTCGCCGCGCGGCGGAACCGGAAGCGCGTCTCCATGCGTCCCACCCTTGACCAATCTTGACAAGTCGGAATAATGGCCCCCGTCCTGAAATCTCCTACAAGAGCAGGATTATGAGATTCTCCATCCTGGGCGCGCTGCTCGGCACCGTCGCACTGGCAGGAGCCGGCGGAGTCGCGATCACCCAGACGTCAGCGTCCGATCCCCTACGATCCACTGACAACCGACTAGGCGCTCTAGGTGCGGAGGTGGCGTTAACAACCGCCCCCACCCCGAGTCTGACCCCAACGGAGAGCCCCACAGCCGGGGATTACACCGCAACGACGAAGGTAGTCAAGAGCCGCGGCGTTTCCTTCTTAAATGTGTCCATCACGGATGCGGAAGCCGCCCTCTTCTCGGTCAAGCAGAAGGTCTGCAAGGGCAGGTCGTGCAAGACGACCAGCGTCAACATCCTTGTCGCCGATGGCTCGGGCGAGTCCGCGAAGAGGCTCGGCTGGGGCACGTACAAGAAACGTGGCAAACCGGCCGTCAGCGTGACGCCCGTTCCGACGGTCACTGTTACCGAGCCCGGCCCGACCGTCACTGTCACCGAACCCGGCCCGACGGTCACGGAGACGTTCACCTGTCAGCCGAGTGCTGAGCCGACGGAAACCCTCGCGCCGACGGACGTCCCGACCGAGTCGGTGACGCCGACCGGCACGGATTCCCCGCCGGTTACGACGAGCCCGACGGTGACCGACACCCCGACCCCGACTCCGACTGACACCGCGACTCCGACTGACACCGCGACCGAAACTCCCACCGAAACCCCGACCGAAACCCCGACGGAGACTTCGACCACGGTACCGACCGACGTCCCCACCGACAGCGCGACGCCGACGGAGAGCTCCCCGGAGATCCCTGTCTGCCCGCCGCCGGCGGAGGAGTCGCCGACGGAGGTCCCCTCGGAGACCCCGACGGACACAGCCGCGCCGACCGACTCCAGCGTCCCGACGGAGAGCCCGTCTGAGACCCCGACCACGACACCGTCGGAATCGGCCAGCACTCCCGCCCAGTAACGTCACGGGAGGCGACCAGTGAGCGGGCCAGGCCAAGCGCCTGGCCCGCCTCATGCCCGGACCGCGCGCATCCGCACGGCCGCACGGCCGCCCGGCGCACATGGGGACAGCGCGCATTCGCACGGCCACGTGGCCCGGTCCGGCTCATACGGGACCGCGGGCATCCGCACGATCAGGTGGCCCGACTCGGCTCACACGGGGACCGCGGGCATCCGCACGGTCACCTGGGCCGACTCGGCGCGGCTCACAGCCAAGCCGCACCCACCCACGCGCCGCGGCCTAGAGCGTCCTGTACCGCCCGTCGTGGTACAGCAGCGGTGTCCCGTCCGAGGGCGTGTTCAGCGCCGTCACTCCGCCCACCACGATCGAGTGATCCCCGCCATCGTGCACGGCCGTCGTAGCGCACTCGATCGTGGCGATGGCCTCGTCGAACAACGCCACACCCGATTCGCCCCAATGATGCGACCACCGCGCGAGCTGCCCGTTCAACGGCCTCCCCCGGTGGGCGAAGAAACGCGAGGCGTCCTCCATGGACGCGGGCAGCACGGACACACCCCACACCCCCGCCTCCATCACCGCGTCATGAAAGCGCGCCACCTTCTCGGCGCAGAACAGCACGAGGAGCGGGTCGAGGGAGACAGATGTGAACGAATTCACCGTCATCGCGTGATCGACATCGCCCACCCTGGTCGTGACGATCGCGACTCCGGTGGCGAAGCGGCCGACTACCTTGCGGTACGTTGCCGGGTCCACCGGCCGCTCGATCGAATGCACGAACGCTACTTTATGCCTCTACATAGAGTTCTTCTGAGGGTACCCATGCAAGAGCCACGATCCACCCCTTGATGTGGGCGAAAGCAGATAGGAAGCCACAGCGGCCACCAACCCTCCGTACAGGTACACGTACCCGGGCGGACCATCCGCGATCACCAGGTCGCCCGCGCCCAGCTTCAGCGCGAACGGCATCGTCACCAGCAGCCATCCGAGCGCCGTCACGAAGGCCGCGAGCCTGGACCGCATAAGCCTTCCCGCCCCCAGGCAGACCACCAGCAACGCCAGCACCCATCCGATCGCGGGAACGGGAACGGGCCCGGTCTGCGATGCCGGATCCGAATGCGTGAAACCGCCCACGACTCCCATGACGACACCGAGCACGAACAGCATGCCGTACGCCGCCCCACCCAGGGCCGACTCGGCCTGGCTGCGATGTTCCATGTCGCACGAGGTTAGTCGATGCCGGCAAATAGATCGTTCTCGCGGTTGTGCGGCTCACCGAGTCCGCCCGCCTCAACGGGCGGACCGGGCACCGGGGGGCCGGGCACGCCGAAGGCCAGCGTGTAGTGCTCGACGCCCAGGACCTCCTGGCCGACGTTGTTGGACAGCGCGAACCAGGGATCGTCCACGCTGATCTGCGTGGCGTGCGCCCGCATGGCCTCCAGCTTGTTGCCGATCCACGGGCGGGCGTCGATCTCGGTGGTGATGTCCTCGTCAGCGGTGCCGAACGGCATGTCGTCCACATCCTCGATCAGGAAGTCGACGTCGGCCTCGCGCAGCGCCTCCGACGTGCGCCGCATGCCGGATCGGGACAGGGCCGTGTGGTAGAACTTGGCGATCTGCCACGGCTCGCCCTCGCCGAAGTCCGGGTTCGCCGCCAGCTCGAACGCTCTGCGTGAAACCCGGTGGGCCTGGATGTGGTCGGGGTGCCCGTAGAAGCCGTTGTCGTCGTACGTGACGAGCACCTGGGGTCGTACCTCTCGGATGACCTTGACCAGTTCCCCCGCCGCCTCGTCGAGGTCGGCGCGCCAGAACGCCTTCGGGTGCTCGTTGGACGCGACCCCCATCATCCCGGAGTCGCGCCAGCGCCCGGGCTCGCCCAGGAAGCGGTGGTCCTCGACGCCGAGCGCCTGGCAGGCGGCGGCGAGCTCGCCGATCCGGTACGGCCCGAGCGCGTCGTCCTGGTCGGCGGCCAGATGGGCGAGATCCTTGGGGATGATCTCGCCTTCCTCGCCGAGCGTGCAGGTCACCAGCGTGACGTGGGCGCCCTCGGCGACGTATTTGGCCATGGTCGCGCCGGTGCCGATCGACTCGTCGTCAGGATGTGCGTGCACGAGGAGCAGGCGTCGATCAGTCACAAGGCAAGAGGGTAACAGTGCGTCCCCCGCTCCCTGGAGGGAGCGGCTTCTCGCCAGGCCGCAGGTCCCTTTCCTGACCTGTGAGGCCGACACTGCATCCGGTTGCTTCATGACCCGTGCGGCCGTCCTGGCGGCGCCTTCAGCGTGCCCAGGGCGAGCGCGGCGATGGCCAGGCCCGAGACGGCGGCGGCGCACAGGAGGGAGGCGGTGGACGGCGTGACGACGGTGATGCCCGCCAGGGTCAGCGCGGAGACGGCGCCGGCCACGGTCACGTAGAGCCAGGTGGCCAGGCGTATCCAGCGGAGGCGGGCGGCCTCCGAGGGCAGGGCGCGGGACAGGAGCCAGGACAGGGCCGGAAGGAGCAGGACGCCGTGCATGAACACGGCGTGGGCGGGCTTCAGCGTGGTGGCCACCGTATACGCGAGCTGCTGATTGCCCGTCACCACCTCGAGGACGCCGCGGGCGATCATGATGGCGCCGAATGCCATGGCGGCGAGCAGGGTGGCGAAGCCTGCGCGTACGGCCAGGCGCATGCTCGGCGTGACGTCCTGATTAGGGCGGAATGCGGCGATTGTCATGGTGATCGTGATGGCGATGAGGACACCGCCGCCTACCGCCAGGGTCCTCGCGATGGTGGTGTCGAAGGCGGTCTCCATATTGAAGTGGGACGGGACGCCCCGCCACGCCTGGACGGTGATCAGAGCCACCTCTAACGTGGACGCCGCCGCGAAGGCGCCAACCAGGAGCGAGCGGGCGCGGAGCCGTACGAACTGGGAGACCCACGTCAGCGTCAGGACGCTCAGCCCGAACGACACGCCGAACGTGAACGGCTTGCGCCACGACACCGCGCCCTCCCACGGCCCGCCGTCCACGACGAACACGCCCAGGTGAACGAGGCCCGCGAGCACGAGCAGGACTCCGATGAGGTACCAGAGGCGATTCATGGCGCCATGCTGGCAGGAGGGCGGGGTGCGGTGCGTCGGCCCAGGGTTTGGATCGTCTCTACAACCGTGGTCGTACGGCCGGGGGTGTGCGGCGCCGGACCCAGGTCGTACATCCCGGCCTGCGCTCGGACCTGGCGAATGGCGCTGTTCGGGCCCGGCCCGGTCGCGTGTTCCGGGGTTGGTTCGGGCCCGGCCGATCGTGCGTTCCGGGATGCGCTCGGGCCCGGTCCTCGGTCAGGGGGTGAGCTTGAGGGTGTGGACGGCCGCCTTCTTGATCGACTCAGGTTTCGAGTACATCGGCAGCAGTACGCCTTTCGCCCAGGCCTCCGCCTGGTCCCAGTAGTTGTCGTGGAAGGCATGCCCCGACGCGCCCGTCAGGTTGATCCACTGGGACTTGTCCAGGTCCGACAGATCGACGATCATGCGCATCGACGGCACGGCGGTGATGTCGTACCCCCTCTGAACGTTCCAACCCGTGGCGTTGACAGCGTCCTTGCTCCCCGCCACAGCCAACGGCCCGCGGTTGAGCAGCGCCTCCACCGGCCCTATCCCCGACGTCCCCAGCGAGCCGTTGACCAGCTCCAACTGGTGCAGGTCCCCCCAGCGCCAGGACTTGACCTCCGGTCCGAGCCGGTCGGACAGCTCCTGGTACGCCGAGGCCAGCGCCTGGCGGAGGATGTCGTCGCGGGTCTCCTTGTGGTTCTTCGTGGTCACGTCATCCCAGAAGGGGTCGTTCGGAAGGTCGAGCAGGCGCCCGACGACGTCATACCACCGGTCCCCTCCGGCGGGCCTGGCGCCTTCCGGCAGATCGTCGTTGAACGTCAGCATGAGCACCTGGCGCCACACGGCGTTGAAGTAGGCCGCGGGGGTGGAGCCGAGACCCTGTGTACGGTCCCACGTCTTCAGCAGTTGCCTGGCCTCGCCGCTCGGCCCCGCCAGGTCCACCCGCATCAGGGCCGGGACCAGCGTCTCCGCGAAGCCGTTGTACGTGTCCTGCTGGATCGCCGACATGGTCGTCGCGTCGATCGGGCCCTTCTTGATCGCTTCCTTGATGCGGTTGCGAATGCGCTGGGAGCGGTAGCCGTGCGCCCAGTCCTTGGTCAGCAGGGGCTTGTAGCGCTTCGGGTCGATGACGGCGTTGTTCGCCGTGACGATGAACCCGTCCGCCGGGTTCTCCACCGAAGGTAACTGGTCGTACGGGATGGGGGCCGTCTTCCAGTCGTACTCGCCCGTCCATCCCGGGACCGGCCAGGTGCCGTCGCCCGTCTCCCGTACGGGGATGCGCCCCGGAGCCTGGTAGCCGATCTTGCCCGTGGTGTCGGCGTAAATCAGGTTCTGGGAGGGCACGTCGAACAGCGCCGCCGCGGCCTTGAACTCCCCCCAGTCGCCCGCCTTGTTCAGCGCGAAGACGGCGTCGGCCGTCTTCCCCGGCGCCAGCGCCGTCCACTGCAGCGCCACCGCGTTGGCCTCGCCGCTGGGCTGGGCGTCGTCCATCACCTCGTTGATCAACGGGCCGTGCCGCGTGCTCTTGACGGTGATCGTGACCGGGGCGCCGCCCGCGACCTTGATCTGCTCCTGCCTGGTCTCCAGCTTCACCTGCTGGCCCTTGTACAGGTACGTGTCGCCCTGCACCTGCTCCAGGAAGAGGTCCGCCACGTCGGGCCCCAGGTTGGTGAAGCCCCACGCGATCTTGTCCGTGTGCCCGATGACCACGCCGGGAACGCCCGAGAACGTGAACCCGGTCACGTCGTACGGGCACTCCTCCGTGATCTTCCTGCAGTGCAGCCCCGCCTGGTACCAGACGGAGGGCATCTGCGGCGACAGGTGCGGGTCGTTGGCCAGCAGCGGCTTGCCACTCTTGGTGTACTCGCCGGAGATCACCCACGAGTTCGACCCGATGCCCTCGCGGTCCTCGGTGCCCATCGTGCTCGGCACGGCGTCCAGGGTCCTGGCGGCCTGGGAGAGCACCCGGGAGGCGCGAATCCGCGGCTCGGCGTGCTGGTCGAAGCGGCCCTGGTCGATGGTGCCCTCGGTGACGATCGGGGAGTGGCGGTCGTACGGGTAGTCGGGGTACAGCTGCTCGACCCGCTCCTTGGGCAGCTTGGTCAGCGCCAGCGCGCGGTCGATCTCGTCCTCCATGTTGGAACGCAGGTCCCACGCCATGGCCTTCAACCAGGCCACCGAGTCGGCCGCGGTCCACTTCTCCGGCTGATAGCCGCCGTTCTGGATCTTCAGGATGGAGTATTCGAGGCTGCGGTCGGACGCGTTCGGGTTGGCGGTGAGCCAGGCGTTCACGCCCTTCGCGTACGCGTTCAGGTAGTCCTGGGTCTGCTGGGACAGCTCGGGCAGCTCCTGCTCGGCGACCCTGCGCCAGCCCATGGTCCTGATGGCCTTGTCGTTGTCGACCGTGGCCTTGCCGAAGAGCTCCGAGAGGCGGCCGGAGGTCAGGTGGCGGCGGAAGTCCATCTCGTAGAAGCGGTCCTGGGCGTGAACGAATCCCTGCGCCATGAACAGATCCGCGGCGGTGTCGGCGTAGATGTGCGGGATTCCCGATTTATCCCGATAAATCTCCACATTTCCGTTCAGGCCCGGCAGCCGTAACGACCCGTCCACCTGCGGGAACGACCTCCGCACCGTGTAGACGAGCACCCCTGCCAGCACCAGGGCCAGTGCGACAAGGACGGACAACACCCGAGCGAACCACCGCAACGGCCGCGGCATCCACGCGTAGGGCCTCACCGACACCTCCATCACTGCCGAACTGGCACTAAGTCTGTCAGCCCGGGATCACTCCTCCGGCCGGGTTTACAACCCTCGGCGGAGGACTTTTCGGGCGGCGATTACGGTCGAGAACGGCCACCTCACCCACCGCACCCGTCTTGCCGCATGAGCGGATTGGGCCGGCTGCGGGCGCGGCTTTTGCTCTTGGCGCGTGGGTGGAGTGTGCTGGGGCGCGGTGAGGGGCTGTCAGCTGGGCGCTGTGAGCGCCGTGCCGCGTCGTCCCGCCCCGTGCCGCGTCGTCCCGTGCCGCCGTGCTGCGTTCTCGTCGACCCGGCGCCGGTGGGCTCGGCGAAAGGACGGACTGGATGATGTCGTGCGGCGGCGGGGTGCGGGGGTTGTCAGGACCAGGTCTGGCCGTCGGGGGTGTCCGAGACGCGGACCCCCATCTCCGCCAGCAGGTCCCGCAGCCGGTCCGACTCCTCCCAGTCGCCGGCCCCCCGCGCCCGGGCGCGAGACTCCAGCAGTTCCCCGGCGCCCGGAGGCAGCACCCGCGCCTTGCCGATCTCCGTGGAAAGGTCCAGCCCCAGCATCTGGTCCACATGCAGGAACGTCTCGAACTTGGCCCCGGGCGCCACCGACGGGTCACGCTCCAGCTCCCGGAGGATCCGCAGTGCGGACGGCGTGTCCAGGTCGTCGTCGAAGGCCGACTCGACCCGCTCCACGTACTCGGAGGCCATCGGCGCGCTGGGCGACTCCGACCATTCGGCGACCCGCGCCCGCCACCTCAGCACCGTCCGGTCCGCGGCCCCCAACGTGTCCCAGGTCAGGTTCAGCTGCTGCCGATACCGATGCTCGAGGAACGCCATCCGCACCGCGAGCGGGTCGAGACCGGCCGAGACCACGTCCGACAGCAGCACCACGTTTCCCGTGGACTTCGCCATCTTGCGCCCGTCGAACAGCAGGTGTTCCCCGTGCACCCAGTGCCGCACGACCTCGTGCCCGGCCGCCGAGTTGGACTGGGCCCGCTCGTCCTCATGATGAGGGAAGCGCAGGTCGATCCCGCCGACGTGGACCTCGAAGCGTGAGCCGAGGAAGCGCAGCGACATGGCCGAGCACTCCACGTGCCACCCGGGAAAGCCGCGGCCCCACGGAGAGTCCCACGTCAGCTCGCCGCCGGACGGCTTCCACAGCGCCCAGTCGGCGTGGAAGCGCTTGCGGGGGTCCACAGCGTCGGTGCGGTGGGCAGGCTTGAGCGAATCCAGGCGATTTCCAGAAATATCGCCGTAAGCGGGAAATGTTCGTACGTCGAAGAACACCGACCCGTCCGGCACCGCGTACGCGTGCCCCTGCTCGACCAGCTTGGCGATCAGCTCGATCATCAGGTCGACGGTCTCGCTCGCCCGCGGCGTGTGCTCCGGCGGGCGGATGTTGAGCGCCGCGGTGTCGTCCCTGAAGGCGTCCTCGTAGAAGCGGGCCAGCTCACGCACCGACCGCTTCTCGGCCTGCGCCTGCTCCAGGACCTTGTCGGCGCCCGAGTCGGTCAGGTGGCCGACGTCGGTGATGTTCTGGCAGGCCAGCACGCGTACCCGCCGCCGCTCGAGGACTCGCCTGATCAGGTCGGACAGCAGGTACGTACGGAGGTTGCCCACGTGCGCATGGCGGTAGACGGTCGGACCGCACGTGTACATGCGCAACGCCCGCCCCGCGGCGATCTCCTCGACCTGCCTGGCGCGAGTGTCGTAGATCCGGAGCATCCTCAGAGCTTAACCGCCGACGAAGGGCTCAACCGCTGAGGAAGGGCTCAACCGCCGACGGAGAGCTCAACTGCCGAGGAAGCCGAGGATGTCCCGGTCGCCGCGCTCGCGCAGCCTGCCGAGCACCTCCTCGCGCGTGGACGTGTCGGGCATCCCGATCCTGGCCCCGATCAGCCGCAGCCCTTCGATCTCCGAGCTGACGGGAGCGGTGTAGCCGATGAGGTAGAGGGCCCGGTTCACCGGCGGCATCCCGACCGGCGCGGCAGGCAGATAGCGGGTCAGCAGCTCGCCGCCGTCCGACACGGTCAGGAAGACGTGGTCGCCCTCGCTCGCCTTGAAGTCGGCCAGCACGTTGCGGATCGAGCCCATGGTCGGCTGGTTGTGCCAGCTGATCACGACGTCCCCGGACGGGGTCGAGGCGGTGAGCTGCCCGCCCGGCGCCATCCCCAGGTACGCCGCGAAGCCGGTGGGCAGCGGCGAACCGGACCCGCGCAGGTGCTCGGCGTTGACATCCACCCGGTGCCACCAGCGGCCGTCGCGGGAGCGGAAGCTGCGCCGCGTCTCCGACACGTCCTTACGCGGCTGGTACGGCTCCGACTCCCCGCTCGGCGAGGTGCCCGCCACCCTGATCCAGCCCCGCTGCGTGCGCTCGAACCCGGGACCGCCCGAGTACGCGCGCACCGAGCTCTCGCTGACCTCGTACTTCGAGGTCAGGTTCGTCACGATCGTGCTCACCGAGGCCTCGCCCCCGGCGCGCTCGATCTCTCTGGCGATCATCTCCCTGATCCCCAGGTACTCGTCGCCGCCCCACCGCGTCAGGCCGTACTTGTTCCTGTCGACCCGGCGGAAGCGCTCGTCGGCGGTGAGCTGGTTGCGGATGCCGACCAGGCTGTAGTCCTCGCCGATGCGCTCCTGGATCTCCTCCGGCGACAGCGGAGCGCCCGCCACCGCCAGCACCGCCTCGGCCTTCTCGTTGATGCTGCGCGGCCACGGCACCACGTGCTGGCCGAGCACGCGCAGCTGCGGCACGGCCAGGATCCACCGCTCGGCCACGTCCTCGCGCACGCCGAGCTGGGCGACCATGGTCACCGCCTCGCCGATCGGCCGCGGCCCGTCGGCGAAGAGCTGCCGCGTCTTCTCCCTCAGCTCGTCCGCGCCGCCCGCCACGAGCCAGCCGTCGGCCTGCTCGTAGCCGGTCAGCAGCGTACGCACGAACCGCCACGCCGGGATCCCCAGCGAGCGCAGCTCGGTGCGATGCCACGGAACGGCGACCTGGAGGTCGTCGGCCGGGACCGCGGACCCCAGCCGACCGCGCAGCCAGGCGACGTGCGCCACCAGGGCGGCGGCTTCCGGCTTGCCGAGCCAGGCGTCCACATGATCGCGCAGGTCGCGCTCGATCTGCCTGATCCGCTCGCGCGTCACCGAGAAGCGCTGCGCCAGCTCGTCGAGCGTGGCCCGCTGCGCCGCGTAGAGCCGGTCGCGGGCGATGGCCCGCTGCCGGTCGTCCAGTGCCCCGAACAGCTCGTCGATCAGCTCGGGCAGCGGCCTGTCCGGCCTGGACGGCCTGGACGGCGTGGGCACGGCCTCGGACGCGGGCTCGAGCAGCCGCTCGAACACGCCGATGAACAACTTCTGCACCATGTCCTTGCCGAGCATCTCCGGCGTCCGCTCGGACTCGGGCGGGTCGGAGAAGCGCAGCAACGGAAGGATGTCGCCGACCATCAGATGACCCCAGTAGGCCACAGCGAGGTCGGCCAGGTGGCCGGCCACGGTCTGCGTCCCGGCGATGGCGCACGCGCGATCGAGGGGGATCGCCTGCCACCAGGCCTCTGGCAGCTGTGGCTCCTCCACGATCGGCGCGATTTGACCAGGGGGGGTCCATCGCAGGGGTGGCGCGAGGTCGCTCAGGCTGAGGTTCATTGAGGTCCAACCGGCAATGGGAAGATATATCCGCAGTTCAGACTATGTGATTAGAGTGACAAAAACGGGCTGCCTCTTCCGTAATGGGAGATATAGAGCATCGCACGCGCACGCGTGCAGGCGACGAACAGTATGCTCCGTTCGCGCTGCAGGGCACGAGCCCGAACGTCCAGATCTATGGGGGGCTCTTCCGGCGACGGCTCGGGCACCACGCCCTCCGCAACGCCGATGAGCGCCACCCGCTCGAACTCCAGTCCCTTGAGATGCTGGAACGTCGACGCCTGCACGTCCAGGCCGTCCAGCGCCCGCCTGGCCTCGCGGACCAGCCGCGAGGTGCGGGCGCCGACGGCGATCTCGTCCGCGGGCACGCCGTCCGCCAGCCACGACTCGACCGTGCTGCGCAGCCCGGCCAGCTCCGACTCCGGTGTGTCGTACGCCCTGACGATCGGGCGGTTGCCGTTGCGCGTCGAGCGGAAGCCGTACATATCGGTCATGCCCCTGACCAGGCCGCTGGCCGGGCCGCCGCGCATCCGCACCGCGAAGGACAGCAGCTCCTGGGGCAGCCGGTAGGAGATCCTGAGCGTGTGCTGCACGGCGGGGATGCCCACCGCGCCGAGCGTCACCCGCGTGTCGGTGACCCGCTGGTGCGGGTCACCGACCACGAACAGGTCATCGGCCGCCCGCGGCACCGCCGCGCGCAGCAGCCGCCACTGAGCCGGGCTGACGTCCTGCGCCTCGTCCACGACGATGTGACGGTACGGCTTGCGCCCGGGATCCACGTCGTCGAGCAGGTCACCCGTCGCCAGGGAGAGCAGCCTGAGCGCTTCGTCCGTCAGCTGGGCCAGCGTGCGCGCCCCTGGGCCGACCAGCGCCGGGCGGCGGCCCTCCGCGTCGGCCACGATGCGCAGGGCCAGGCGTTCGGTGTTGTCCACTTCGACCCGCTTGCGGACCACCTCATCCTCGATCAGCAGGTCGAGCTTAGCCGACAGATCCTCGGCCAGCCCCTGTGTGAACGTCACCAGCAACACGGGGCCCGACCCATGCGCGGCCAGATGGGCGGCCCGCTGCAGGGCGACCACCGTCTTGCCGGTGCCCGCCCCGCCCACGACCAGCACCGGGTACTCGTAGCGGCCTGCCCTGGCCAGCCGGTGCTGCGGCGGCTGCAGGAACGTGCACCATTCGGGGGCCCCGAGCACCCGATCCAGCTCCACCTTGTCGGCGACGAACACCGCCCTGTCGGGGCTGCGCCGCAGCGCCGCGTGCAGGTCCTCGGGGTCGATCGGGCCGGTCTCCTCGTCG
>NZ_JBFAMX010000051.1:0-34678 GCF_040659615.1 Nonomuraea sp. NPDC049784 | reverse complement strand
CGTGCACGGTGAAGCGCGGCTCGAACGTCTCCTCCGGCCGCCCCGCCGCCACGTAGTGGTCGGTGGCCTCGGCGGAGCGGAGGTTGGCGGTGTAGAGGTCGCCGTCGTCGGTGAGCGCCTCGCCGTGCCGGAGCGTGATCCGGGTGCCCGCCTCGGCGCCGCGCACCGTCAGGCGGACGCGGCCGGCGATGTTCTGGCCGAGGTCCACGATGGCACGGCCGTCGCGGACGCGGATCTCGGCCGGCGCCAGGTCCTGCGTCACCCGTACGGGCTCGGCGGCCGAGGGCACGAGCACGTCCGTGCCGGTGTCGGCGACCCCGGCCGGAGCCCACGAGGAGTCGTCGAAGCCGGCCAGATCCCAGCCGTCGAGCTCCAGCCGGGCGTCGTACCACTCGCCCATGAGCAGGTCGGCGTAGCGCAGCGGGCCGGTCGTCTCCCTCCAGCGCTCGTCGGAGCCGATCACCGTGCGGGAGCCGTCCTCGTGCTCGGCCACGATCTGGACGAGGAGCTGCGGGTCCCGCCCGTAGCGCTGCGCCTGCTGCCTGCCGTCCCAGCCGAGGCTGCCCGACCACCAGCCGTCCGCCAGCACCGCCCCCACACACAGCGGGCCGTCTCCGATCAGGTCCGTGACGTCGTAGACCTGGTACGGGACGCGCTGCCGGTAGTCGGTCCAGCCGGGCGTCAGCTCGCCGTCGCCGACGCGGTGGCCGTTGACGCGCAGCTCGTACAGGCCGCGCGCGGTGCAGGCGATCCGGACGGCGGTTGCCGGGCGCAGGTCGACGACCCGGCGGAAGTAGCGGGGCGGCGGCAGGTGCGCCGTTCGGTCGGTGCGGGGCTCGCGGTCGTCCCCGGGCGGCTCGAACGGAGGCTCGGTCTCCGGGTCGTGGGCGATCCAGGCCGCCCGCCACTCGTCGGGGTGCAGGACCCCGGTGTCGAACCACGACTGCGCGGACTCGCCGTCGCGCAGCTCGACCTGCCAGGTGTAGCGGGCGAACGACACCAGCGGCGCCCCGCCGTAGTCCGCGTGGGTGTCCTGGCTGTCGACCCAGCCGCTGTCCCATGCCAGGGCGCCGCCAGGGCCACGCACGGTGATCCGGTGGCCGGTCGGGGCGTCGCCGCGCCGGTCCGAGGCCAGCCGCCAGGCCAGCCTGGGTGTATGGGTGCCGATGCCGAGCGGGTTGCGGCGATGCTCGCACCGCAGGTCGTACGGCCGCAGGCGCTCAGAAGAAGGAGCCTCGCGCAGGGACCAGCCCATCGTCACCACATCCATTCCGTCGCCGGGTGGGTCAGCTCGTACTCGCGTCTGGGGGCCGTGGGGTGGACCTTGCGCCCGCTGTACATCGGCCGGGCCGTCCCCTCCGGGCTGATGCCGATCACGTCGTCGCCGCGCCAGCGCACCTGGTACTCGCGGCCCGCCGCGACTTCGGTGCTCGTCGTCTCCGGCACCGGGAAGGTGACGGTGACGCGCTCGCCCCGGCGGGGCGCGGGGATCGACAGGTAACCGTCCGGCGCCCACGCCCCGGTCTGCGTGCCGTCGTAGCCGCCCGAGGGACGGGAGACGCGGACATTGGCGTACCCGGCCCAGTCGGGCACCCGCATCCGCAGCTCCGGCAGGTCCTCGTGCACGTCGAGGTCCACCCGGCCCTCGTGGGGGAGGTGGCTGAGCACGGTGACCTGCCGGGTGGCCCGGGTGAGGAGCAGGTTGACGCGGGTCACCCGGTCGTCGGCGGTGACGATCGAGTTCCAGCCCCAGAACAGGCCGCGCACGCCGGAGCCGACGCAGCACGCCTGCACGTCCGCGGTGTGCCCGCGGCCCAGCTCGATGTCGCAGACGTAGTCGTTGGGGGCGCCGTACCCGGCGAAGGCGCCGAGCACGCGCTCGCCCACCCGTACGTGGGTCGTCCAGCCGGGCTCGTCGCCCGAGGCGTCGGGCGCGGACTCGACCCAGCCCAGGTCGAGCAGCTGCGACTCGACGAGGTGGTTGCGCAGGAACCGCTCGACCACGCCCCAGTAGGCGGTGTGCCCCGAGCCGGCCAGAGTGGTGCCGGTGCCGATGAGATCCACCAGGGAGCAGCTCTCGTGCTCGTACCGCTGGTCGGCCAGGTCGCCGGGCGTCCAGCCGAACGCGGTGGCCTGGCCCAGGGCCCAGTCGTAGGCGCGGCGGACGAACGCGGTCAGCTCGTGATCGCCGGTGTGGCGGGCGTACCGGGCGAGCCCTTCGAGGGTGCCCAGACGGGTGTGGAAGTGGCCGCTGCGATAGGCGCGGGCCGGGTTGAAGCTCCCGTCCTCGTTGTACACGCCGCTCTTCTCGACGATCAGACGCGCGAACCACCCGCACAGCTCCAGCGCGTCCTCGTTGCCGGTCGCCTGGTGGTAGCGGAGCAAGGGCATGATCAACCGGCCGCTGAACGAGGCCGGGTCGGGGGCCAGGTGCAGCGCGATCGCGTTGGGGGAGGGCCAGCCGCCGGGGGTGTACTCGGAGGCGGGGTAGAACCAGACGTCCCGCTCCTTGATCGCGATCCGCTTGAGCGCGGCCACGTGCCGGTCCACCAACCTCTTCGCCTCGGGATCGCCGTCGGAGACGAACCAGGTGGTCAGCGACAGCAGCACGGCCCGCTGGTCGATGAGGTTGGCGTTGGCCGGCCAGCCCACCTCGGGGCGGGCCTGCCGGTAGCTCAGCCCGTCCTCGCCGAAGAAGCCGATGAGCCTGGTCCTGAAGCCCTCCTCGACGTCCCGCCAGGTGTCCTTGCCCGTCATCTGCCTGGCGAGCAGGCAGGCGTCGAGCAGCCGGCCGTGGCTGGAGCCCCAGTCCCAGTCGCCGTGCCGCAGCACCGCCGGGCGGGCCAGGAGATCGGCGCTGAAGTACGGAATTCCGGCCATGTCCTGGTCGGGCAGTCCGGCCACCGCGTTCATCGCCAGCTCGGCCCGTTCTTCGAGCAACACCGTGTCGGGAATTTCGGGCATGGGGGTCCCTTCGCATCAAGAAAGCCTCCTGGGGCCTATGCCCTCTCTTGGGCATAAATATTCGCATCTTGTTGGATATGTAGCCCTGAGGCAGGATGGCCGTATGAGCGATGATTCGGTGGCGCGGCCGCGCCCGGAGGCGGCGGTGGCCCTGAGACCCGCCGGCCGGGGGCGCATCGAAGGCGGCTTCTGGGGCGCCAGGCAGCGGGTCAACCGCGAGGTCACGATTCCCCTGGGCGGCGAACGGGTCCGCGAGTCCGGCGGCTTCGCCAACCTGGAGCTGGCCGCCCGCGGTGCCGGAGGGGAGCACCGCGGAAAGGTCTTCGCCGACTCCGACGTCTACAAGTGGCTGGAAGCCGTGGCCTGGGAACGCGGGCGGGCCGAGAGCGACGACCTGGCCAGGTTGTACAAGGAGGCGGCCGACCTGGTCGCGGCCGCCCAGGACCCGGACGGCTACCTGCACACCTACACCCAGCTCACCGGCCGCGAACGCTACTCCGACCTGGCCTCCAGCCATGAGCTCTACTGCGCAGGCCACCTCATGCAGGCCGCCGTGGCCGGCAGCCGCGCCGTCGGCGACGACACGCTGCTGCGCGTCGCCACCCGCTTCGCCGACCACCTCGTCAAAGACCTGCCCGCCGACACGCTCGACGGGCACCCCGAGATCGAGACCGCCCTGGCCGAGCTCTACCGCGAGACCGGCGCCCGCCCCTACCTCGACCTGGCCGCCCGCATGGTCGCCATCCGGGGCCGGGAGCTCCTGCCGCTCAAAGGTCACCACGGGCCGGGCATCCGCCAGGACCGGGTGCCGCTGCGGGAAGCCGTCACGGTCGAAGGGCACGCGGTACGCGCCATGTACCTGGCCGCGGGCGCCACGGACGTCGCCGTCGAGACCGCCGACGGTGACCTGCTCGCCGCGCTCGGCCGCCAGTGGCGCGACATGGTGGCGGCCAAGACATACCTGACCGGAGGGCTAGGCTCGGTCTGGTACGGCGAGCAGTTCGGCGGCCCGCACGAGCTGGCCCCCGAGACCGCTTACTGCGAGACCTGCGCCGCAGTCGGCAGCGTGCAGTGGTCGTGGCGCATGCTCATCGCCACCGGCGAGCCCGCCTTCGCGGACCTGATGGAGCGCACCCTCTACAACGCCGTCCTGCCCGGCATCTCCCTGGGCGGGGACCGGTTCTTCTACGTCAACGCGCTCCGGGTGCGCGCCGGCGCCAACCCCGACGACCGCCGCGCCGCCGCCCGGGGCCGCCAGGACTGGTACGGCACCGCCTGCTGCCCGCCCAACGTCATGCGCCTGCTCTCCTCACTCGGCCACTACCTCGCCACCCGGGACGGCGAGGGGATCCAGCTCCACCTGTACGCGAACGGGGCGGTCCGGGCGGGGGACGTCCTGCTGGAGGTGGAGACCGACTACCCGTGGGACGGCCGCGTCGAGATCGTGGTCCGTGAGACCCCCGACCGCCCGTGGACGCTCGCCCTGCGCATCCCGGGGTGGGCCGATGGGGCGGGCGCGGACGGGCAGTCTGCCGGGCCCGGTGGTTATCACCGTGTCCGGCGGACGTGGCGGTCCGGTGACCGGGTCAGCCTGGACCTCGCTGTCCGCCCCCGCCTGACCGCCGCCGTGCCCCGGCTGGACGTGGCCCGCGGCCAGGCCGCCGTCGAGCGCGGCCCGCTCGTCTACTGCCTGGAGCAGGTCGACCACCCCGGCGTCATCGTGGACGACCTGTGCCTGGCCTCCCCGGACCTTAGCGACGGTGCCCCGCTCACCGGCCTGCCCGCCGAGGTGGTGCCGGTCATCGCGCGCGGCCGGGCCCACGTGCACCGCGAGGAGGACGGCGGCTTCCCCTACCGCACCGCCGCCACCCCTCTGGAATCGGCGCACGAGGGCCCGGTCGACCTCACGTTCGTCCCGTACTACGCCTGGGCCAACCGCGGAGCCGGCCCGATGACGATCTGGACACCCATGCACTGACGCCCCGGACGATGTGTCCGGCCGAGGCGGTGCCCGGGGCGTCTCCAGCGATGGAGCTGAAGATCGTGGGCGGCCGGTACGCCGAGCTCTCTGGCGCGCAGGCCGCTGCCGGCTCATGACATCGTGGCCCGGCAGTCGAAGCTCACGAACACTGGCGCGGGATTGTTCACGACAGCGGGCAGCAAGGCGCTCAGATAGTCCGGCACCAGTCCTCGCCGGGGACGCCCCATACCTCGACGTCGGTGAGGCTTTCCATGAGCACGCCATGGTCTTGGAACCAGATTCCGGCGGCCCGGATTCGGGTGGGAATTTCGTGATGGATCATTGTCCTGGCCACTCGTCGAGCGGTGCGGAGGTGAGCACGGGCAGCTCAGTCACCGCGAGGTCGGGGTCCAGTGGGTACATGGGACCCGGCCGGTTGGGGATGCACTTCTCACACAGGGTGCCATGAAGATCGTCATCGAGATGCCGCTGCCGTTGCTGCAAGCCGGGTAGTTGCCCTTCGGTCTCGGCGACCTCCACGAACGACACCGCGATGCGCAGGGCCGCACCGGTCTCCTTGCGCAGCCGGTCGGCGTAGCGGACATGGCTCAGTACGCGTTCGAAATGGGGCTTGCCGTGACATTGATCATTTTCCGGTCGCATGCTCCGAGGGAGAGTTGTTCACGGCGACGCCCGTGACGGACAGACGTTCCACGTCGCTCACCACGTCCGCCCGCTGCACCCGCGCGAACGAGCTGTCCCTGATCGAGATGCCCCGCAGCGGCTGTTCGGGATACCCCCGCAGCAGGTACGCGCTGCGCGTGCGATCGCTGCGTACCCCCGCCACGTGCACGTTACGGATCGGCGGCGGATCATCCCCGTCGTGCCCGTCCCCGTGGTAAAGGTCGATCGAGACGGCCTCCTTGGTCAGCTCGCTGATCTCGATGTCCTTCACGAAGACGTTCTCCACGAACCCCCCGCGCACCGAGTTCGTCTTGATGTAGAGCCCGAAGTACAACCCGGGCCCACCCCACCGGCACCGCCGCACGAACACGTTCCTGATCCCGCCGGTGGTGTCCGTGCCGATCGCGACGGACCCGTACCGGTAACGCATCTCGCAGTCCTCGATCAGCACGTCCTCGCACGGCACCCCCACGCGCCGCCCGTCCGGGCCGCGGCCCGCCTTGATGGCGATGCAGTCGTCCCCGACGTCGAACACGCACCCCGAGATCACCACCGACCGGCATGACTCGGGGTCGCAGCCGTCGTTGTTCGGGCCGCGCGAGTAGATCGAGACATCGCGCACCAGGACGTTCTCGCACCGTACCGGGTGGATCTCCCACATGGGGGAGCGCACGATCCGCACGCCCTCCACCAACACGTTCCTGCACAGGTACGGCTGGATCATGTTCGGCCGCAGGTAGTGACCGGCCCCGAAGCCGCGTTCTTGGACCGGCACCCCCTCGGCGGCCATGCGCTGCAGCTCGGCCCAGTCCTCGGCCTCGTGCGGCGTACCCTCCCGCCAGCCGAACTCCGGCGTGCCCACCCACGGCCACCAGTGCTCGGGCCCGGCCGCGCCGTCGAGCGTGCCGCTGCCGGTAACCGCGATGTTCTCCTGGCCGTAGGCGTAGATGAAGGGCGAGTAGTTGTAGCACTCGACGGCCGAGAAGCGGGTGTAGACGGCCGGCAGGTAGTCGGCGGGGTCGGTGCTGAACAGGATCGTCGCGCCCGCCTCCACGTGCAGGTCCACGTTGCTCAGCAGGTGGATGGCCCCGGTCGGGTACGTCCCCGGCGGCACCCGCACGTGCCCGCCGCCCTCCTCGTGGCAGTCCCGGATCGCGGCGCGGAACGCCTCGGTCCACTTCTCCCCGCCCTCGTAGGAGGTCACGTCGAACCAGCGGTCGGGGAACTCCGGCGGACGCACCCGGTCCCGGAGTTCGTCCGCGTACCGCCAGGCCTCTTCCTCTGTCATGACGCCTTCCTCATACGGAGCGCGTGGTAGAGCGGCAGCGCGATCACCCAGGACGGGTTCCAGGTGTTCGCCTCGCCCTTGCGCTGCCAGTTGGTCTGGAAGAACCCCTCGCCCTGCTCTCCCGGCGTCTGGAAGCCCCAGTCGCCGGGCTCCTGGCAGATGCCCTGGCCCATGGCATGCAGGATGCGGTCCGCCTGCTCCGCGTACCACGGACGGCCGGTCGCCAGGCCGAACTCCATCAGCTCGGAGGTCGGGAAGAACACGTCGAGGTGGTGGTTCTGCACGCTCACCGACGGCCAGCCGCACGCCTTGAAGCCGCGCCGCTCGAACGTGCTGCCCGTGTCGAACTCCGGCGACCACACATAGACGAACGTCAGCAGCCAGTCGGCCGCCGCCTCCGCCCACTCCGCGTACGTCTCGCGCCCCGTGAGCCGGTACATCTCGTGGGCGGCCAGGAAGAAGTACATCCCGGCCTCCTTGTCCTCGCCGGAGGCGTCCAGGGTGGCATGCGCGAACGGCCGCTCGAACGTGGCCGCGTGCAGCCGGTGGTAGCGGGCCAGCACCTCCTCGGCCCGCAGCAGCCACACCCGCTCGCCACTCAGCCGGTACGCGCCCAGCATGGCCTGCACGCACGAGATCCCCGCCGCGCTGACCATCGACGAGACCGGAGTCCCCACCGGGGTCCAGCCGACCGGGACGACGCCCTCGGGCAGCCTCGAGTGCCAGAAGATCGCGGCGGCGTCCTCCACCGCCTCCTCCCACTCCGGCGGCACCTCCAGGCCCGCTTCCCTGAACCGCAGGGCCAGCCCGGCCAGGTCGGCGATCGTCTCGCCGTGGGCGCGGCTGGAGACGAACTCGCCCCAGTTCTCCGGGCCGTCCTTGCGGAACATCTCCCATCTGCCGTCGTCGACCAGGTAGCGAGCGGAGCGCAGGCCGCGCACCGGCGTCGCGCTGCCCTCGACGTAGAAGTCCGCGGCGCGGCGTGCGCGCTCGATCCGCTCCGGCCGGTTTTCCTCGATGCCGAGCAGGGCGTCGCACAGGGCCAGCCTCATGCACTGTCCGGTCCAGCCGTACAGGTACGAGCGGGGGCGGCCGTGGCGGATGCCCTCGTAGGCGAGGTAGCCGTCGCCGTTCCAGCGCGAGTCCATGGCGTTGGTCTTGAGCCGGACGATGTCGTCCGCCGACAGCGGCCTGGCGGCCTCCTCCCGGTAGAGCTCCGTGTGCACGAGCTTCCTGAAGCCGAAGCCGCGCGGCTCGACCGAGCCCCAGTCCAGCGTGTGGCGGGTGGTGATCGTCGCTCCCGGGGCGAGGTCCCGGTAGCCGATCGGGCGGTCCGCCACCTCGGCCTTGCTGACGTAGCAGACGTCCGGCTTCCCGTCGAACGCGATCACTCCGGTCATCGCCGTCACCGTGAGCCCCGGCGACCGGATGACGCCGAGTGAGCCGTAGGCGACCGTGCCGTCCTCTTCCGAGCGGGTGGGCTCGGGGTGGGCGAAGAGGCTGACGTGACGGTCGTCCCAGGCGGCGTTGACGGCGGGGATGGGCAGGCGGTGCTCCTCGCAGACGTATCCGATGTGGGGGACCTCGCGGTTGGGGTCTGAGGAGGGGTTGTCGTTGTAGAGCACGCCCGGCATGGTGACGTGGGCGTCCTGGGCGGGGAGGGGGAGCAGGAGGCCGGCCGCCATGTCGGTGAGCTCGGTGTCGGAGTCGTTGCGCCAGGTGGTGGTGAGGGTGAGCAGGCCGTCGGGAGTGAAGGCCAGCTCCAGGTACGCGCTCAACGCCCCGGCCCGCGCCGTCACCACCACGACCCTGCCCGCTGTGTCGCCCGCGCCCCCCGCGTCTGGGACGCCATCGGGCGTGCTTGGCGCGGACAGGGTCCCCTGGCGCAGGTCGACGGTGCCAGGTTCGGCGGGTTCGATGCGCCACGGGCGCCCGATCGAGGCGGTGAGCAGACCCCGCAGCGGCGCCCGCAGGTGCGAGGCGTCCGCGTCGCGGTGGCAGAGCAGCACCTCCGGCCCGCCCGGCCCTGTCACCACCTCGACGACCTTCCCGCCGGGCTCGGCAATGGAGGCGAGCACGCCGACGTCGGTCCGGTCGCTGGACCGTTGATGCGGTGACTGGATCGGATGACCGGAACGTTGGTCCGGTGACTCGCGCACCGACGTCACGGCACCCGCCGCAGCCGAATGGCCTGTCCGACCGTCCCGGGCAGCGGGACCGTCACCGTCGGGCCCTCCTGAACTCCGTGCGGAGTCACCGTCATCTCCCATGTGTCGATCACCTCGACCTCGTACCGCCCGGCAGGCACGTCGTACGACCGCTGCGGAAACCGATGCTCCCCGCAGAACTCCAGGTAGAACTCCCCGGGCAGCTCGAGCATCGGAGCGTCGCGGTCGAGGTGACGGGCCTCGTCCGGGATGGCGACGAGCACCTCCCGCAGCAGCCGCAGCCGCGGTACAGCGTCGCCGACGAGCGTCCCGCCGCTCTCCGACCAGGTCAGCCCGTCCTCGTCCACGTACGACTCCCCGTGCGTCACACACCGCCGCCGCACCGCCCCATCCCACGCCTGGGCCACGACGTCCTGCGGGGTCAGGCTCAGCCACGGATCGGACGAGTCACCCTCATAACCGCACATGTCCATGACGACCGGCTTGTGGTGGTCCCGGGTCTGGACCCACGCGTCGCGCGGACTGCGCGCGGTCACGCTGCCGTGGGTGAAGGCGCGCCTCCACAACAGCGGCGAATCGGCCGGGACGGTGATCGACAAGGGATGGTGGCCGGGGTCCTCCTCGGCCACCAAGTCGGCCAGGTGCACCCAGCCATGCTCAGAGATGCCGGGAAAGCGCGACGGGTCGGCCGACAGCGACCACCACACGTTCGGGTGCGTCGCCAGGCGCGGCACCACCTCCTCCAGGCAGCGGGCCGCGGCGGCCACGTCCGTGATGCCGTCGTCCGGATGCAGCAGCACCAGCTCGGCGGTCACCCCGATCCCGGCCAGCTGCGCCACCCGCTCCTCCAGCGAGTCGAGCGTGCACCGGCCGGCCAGGGCAGCCATCCGCACCCGGTCGAAAGGCGAGGACTCCAGCGTGGCGAGCGTGTGCGCACGCCGCTTGTCATCCTGCAGGTGCCAGGCGAGCGCGGTCGTCGCCATCCCCTTGATGATCATTGCGAAACCCTCGTCATCCGCAGCGCCAGGTACGGGCGGCGCGGCAGCGCGACCCGCACCCGGTCCTTGTGCTCCCCGTCCACCGGGGTGACCGTCATGTTCCAGGTATCGATCAGCTCCACCCGGTAGGGGCCGTCAGCCGGCAGCTCGACCGTCACCTGGGCCTGCTGCCGCCGCCCCAGGTACCGCAGGAAGGCGTCGCCGCGGCTCTCCTCCATGCGCCGCAGGAAGGCGATCCTGGCCGGGCTGTCGCCGAACAGCCCGCCGCCGTTGCTGATCCAGGCGCGCTCCTGGAAGCCGAGCAGCGACTCGCCATGGCCGACGTAGCCGCCGCGCGTCATGCCCTCCCAGAACCGGTCCACCAGCTCCTCGCCGGTGACGTTCCCCCAGCGCTTGTCGAGGTTGCCCTCGTAGCAGATCTCGTCGAGCACCACGGGCTTCGGGCAGGCGCGCAGCCACTCGTCGGTCGGGGTGACGTCCCAGTGCTGGATGCTCTGGTGCGTCACCCAGGGTTTGGTGAAGTCGTACAGGGTCGCGATCTCGTACATGCGGGTCCCGTTGTGGATCGAGCGCAGGTGCTCGTACGGGTCCAGCCGCGCGATCGTGCGCAGGATGTCGTCCCAGTCCTCGACGGTCTTGGACTTGTTGAAGTCGTACTCGTTGGCGGCCGACCACCACACGTTGCGGTAGGCGGCCAGGCGGGCGATGACGTACCTGAGGTAGGCGTGGTCGGTCTCCCGCCCCATGTCCTCGATGCCGCGCAGACCGCCGTCGTACGGATGGAAGAGGATCACGTCGGCCTCGATCCCGAGGTCGCGAAGATCCTGGATACGGGACTCCAGATGGCGGAAGAAGACCGGGTTGAACCGGGACTTGTCCAGCCCGTCGGGGTCATGCCCGGCGAACGGCACCTCGGGCGGCATCATCGCGCCGGTCGGCAGCACGCACATGCGCAGCTTGTTGAACGGCGAGGCCGCGAGCGTGCGCAGCGTGCGCTGCTCGCGCTCCTCGTCCATGTCGTGCGTCCAGTGGTAGCAGGTCGTCCCGAAGGGCAGGTACGGCGTGCCGTCCGCATACTCGAAGTCGATGCCGGAGGCCCGCACGGGGCCGTGGTTGCCCTCGGAGGCAGGTGATACCTCGAAGACGCCCGTGTGCCCGTCCAGCTCGGTCACATTGCTTACGGTCGTGTAGCTCCACGGACCCACCGCGTCCGGCATGAACCGGACGCGGTAGACGCCGTCACCGTCGTAGAAGCCCTCGGCTTCCACGATGCGGTTGCGGTACTGGTACCGGGCCGACAGGCGGACCTCCGCGAAGGGGTTGCCGCCTGCCGGACCGGCCAGCTCGAGCTCGTGGACGCCCCAGCGTTCCACGGTGGTCAAAGGGTCACCAGTCCTTCCCAGCTGTGGCCTGCGCCTTGATGTAGGCGGGGATGCCGTCCTGTTCGGTGACGGTCAGCGACTGCGTGGGGGTCATGCCGTCCCGCAGGACGTGCTGACGGAAGACCTGCCACAGGGGGAGGTCCCAGTACTCGGTGTTCTGGTAGTTCTTCACCGTGGCGTTCTCGCCCCAGTAGACGGCCGAGGTGTCGAGGTTCGCCAGCTCGGGCACGCTCTTGCCGAAGTTCGACACGACGGCGTCGGTCTGCAGCACGGCCTTGACGCCCTGCTTCGACAGCTCCGTCTGGGCCTCCTCCGACACCAGCCACTTCACGGCCTGCAGCGCCTGGTCCTTGTGAGCCGCCGCAGGCGGGATGAACGCGGCCCGGGCGTTCGGCTGGTAGACCGCCTTCGAACCCGTCGTGAGCACCGGCACCGTGGAGACGCCGATGTCGACGCTCTTCGCGTCCTCCTTGAACTGCTCCTCGTCCCCGTCCTCGATGAACAGCTCGCGGCCCGCGTACATGTTCAGCCGGGACAGCGTGTCCACCGCCATGGCGAGGTGGCCCGGCTTGGCCATGTCGCCCTTCATGAAGTCGTTCACGGTGGTGAACTCGTTGCGCGGGATCATCAGGAACCGGTACAGGCTCTCCACCTGCTGCTTCCACCCGTCACCGGTGATGCTCACCTTGACGTCCTCGGGCTTGGGCTCCTCGCTCGTCGTCGGCTGGAACGGGTAGAGCCCGAGCTGGTTGAAGTCGAGGTACTGGTCGGGGTGCTGCATGTAGCCCTTGTAGTGGTCCAGCCCGTCGTCACGCGTCAGCTTCTTGGCCAGCTTGTACGCATCGTCGTACGTCATGCCGGCCTTGGGGTAGGGCACCTTGAACTTGTCGAAGATCTTCTTGTTGTAGAGCAGCACGTGCTCGTCGATGAAGAGCGGCACACCGTAGACGCCGCCGTCGGAGCGCGACTTGACCAGCTCGACGGCCGCCTGGTTCAGCTTGCTCAGGTCGATGCCGGCCTGCTGCAGCGACGGGGTCAGGTCGCCGACCCAGCCCAGCGGCTCGAGGTCGCGGTCGATGCGGGTGCGCGGGTCGTCGATGACGATGTCGGGGGTGACGCCGGCCTTCTTCAGGTCCTCGTAGCGGATCGGGTAGTCCCACGTCGCATACTTGATCTTGACGTCCGGGAACGCGGCGCGCAGCTTGTTGCCGATGACCTCGTCGAAGACCTTGCTCGCCTGCCGGGTGTCGTCGGCGGTGGTGGCCTCGAACGGCTTGTAGTTGGCCGCGAAGATGAACAGCTCGTCGTCGCAGACGCTGAACGGCTTGTTGTACTTGTTCGGCACGTCCTTGCAGGCGGCCGCCGACGCGTTGGAGGGGACGGCGGTGACGGTCAGAGCGAGTGCGAGCAGCGCGAGCCCGCGGACCTGCTTGTTCATTCGGTCTCCCCCTTGGTAGGTGCGTAGCTGCACTGGCGCACGACATTGCGGCGCACGCCGTTCTTGAATTCGGTGATCGTGTGCTCGGGCCAGTTGGACAGCAGGCCCACGGAGTCGCGGAGATATTGCTCGTTGAACACGACGTGCCGGATGTTGTTGCGGTTGTAGGAATAGACCATGTGGATGAAGCCGTCGCTGCTCTGCGTCATCACCGGGTAGGTGAACTGCGGGCCCGACTGGGCCTCGACGTCGACCGAGTTCTCCCAGGTCCGGCCCTTGTCCGGGGACAGCGACAGCCGCATGGGCGAGCGGTGCTGGACCCAGGGGTTGTAGGCCAGCACCAGCTTGCCGTCGTCCAGCTTGAGCGCGGCGATCCGCGAGTTCGGGTTCCCGATGGGCTCGGCCACGGGAGCGCTCCAGGTGCGGGCGAAGTCGGTGGACTGGCTCTGGTAGATCGCGCCGTCGCCGGTGCGCATGTACGCCACGAGCTTGCCCGGCTCCACCTCCACGACCGTCGGCTGGATCGAGCCCTTCGGCGTGCGGATCCAGCTCGTGTGCTCCTCCGGGTACGCCTTCCACGTGCTCATGTCCTGGCTGAACACGTAGAAGGCCGAGCTCGACCCGGCCTCGTCGTAGATCGGCAGCAGCACCTCGCCGTTCGACATGCGGATCGGGTTGGTGCCGACCATCCACCCCCACTCCTTGCGGATGTAGGTCGGATCGCTCCAGGTGTGGCCGCCGTCGTCCGAGGTGATCAGCCGGATCGGGGCCTGTTCCCAGCCGTGCCCCTCGATCGTCACGAAGAACAGGTAGAGGCGCTTGCCGTCCGACCACAGCACGGGGTTGCCGTCGGCCTTGCCCGGCTCGTCGAACACCACCTCGGGCGCGGACCAGGTCTTCTTGCCCACCGCCAGGCGCGACAGGTAGAGCGCCTGGTTGGGCGCCCCCTCGGAGGTGCCGCCGTAGTAGACGGTCAGGATGTCGCCCGTCGGCGCCTGCGCGATCGCGGCGGCGTGCACCTTCGGGACGTTCGGGTCGGGGGCGGCCACGTCCTGGCGGCAGGCGTAGGAGCCGGTGGGCTCCACCCGCACCTCGCCGCCGCCGTCGTCGGTGAAGTACGACGGGACGGCCACGGCTGCCGCCATCGCGCCGTACAAAATGCTCTGCCTGAATCTCATGGCTGGCCAATCTCCAGGTATTTGATGGTTTTCCGCAGGTAGGAAAAGGCGACGTGGAGGCGCCCGCCGCCGCCGTCAATGACGCTCGGGTAGGAGTAGCCGAGCTCGTTCTGCCAGTACTCGGGGTCGGCGTCCTGCAGCACCTGCCGGTACGGCCAGCAGGCGCCGCCGTCCTCCGACACCGCGAGGACCAGCGGGGTGCGCAGCGCCTTCTTGCGCGGCTGCCCGTTCTTGGTCACCCATCTGAACTGGTCGCGCTCCAGGCTCGCGTCGTTGTAGACGAGCGCGAGCCTTCCATCCACCCTCGTGAGCTGGACGGAGGAGTCGTTGTTCGGCAGGTCGGTCCGCTCGGGGGCGGACCAGGTCCGGCCGTCGGCGGAGGCCGAGGCGTGGATGCGGCCCGCCCTCCGGTCCCTGAACAGCGCGAGGAGCCCGCCGTCAGGGCGTTCTGCGATGGTCATCTGCACCAGCTCGCGGCTGCCGGGGACCTCGTGCTCGTCCCACGTCCGCCCGCCGTCCGCGCTGATCTTGACGACGCTGCGGTCGCCGGATTTCCCGCAGTGGTAGGCGGGCAGCAGCCAGGCGCCGCCGTCCAGGATGAGCGGCGGGTGCCGGACGAACGTCCCGGGCTCGGCGAAGAGCACGCGGGGCTCGCTCCACGTGCGTCCCGCGTCCGCGGAGGTCCTGGCCACGACGTGCGCGGTCGTCTGGTCGTACGGCTCGCTGGAGGTGTGCAGCAGCCAGACCAGCCCGTCACCCTCGAACAGCACCGGGTTCTGCTCACTGCGTTCGGGGTCGGCGGCGACGATCCGGGGTGGCTCCCAGCGGTCGCCGGTCAGCCGCGACAGCACGACGTTCGTGCCGGGATGGCCCTCCTGGGGGCCGCTGAACCACGTGCACAGCAGCTCGCCGTCGCGCGTGCGCAGCAGATTGGCGGCGTGGTTGTCGGGGCCGTGAGGCGCGGGCAGCAGCGCCTCGCGCGCGTTCGGCAGGACGGCGGACGGGCGGACGATGCCGTCGAAACGTGGGTCCGTCATGCGGTCACCTCGCGTACATCCGGGTCGGGCACACCGCGCAGCTCCAGCTCCTCCGCGAAGTGGCAGGCCACCCGGCGGCCCCCGACCTCGCGCAGCGGCGGCGCGTCCGTACGGCAGGTGTCCTTGGCGTACACGCAGCGCGGATGGAACGGGCACCCCGGCGGCACGTGCGCCGGGTCGGCGATGTCGCCCAGCAGCTTGATCCGTTCCCGGTGCCGCTTGGCCGCCGGGTCGGGGTCGGGCACCGCCGACAGCAGCGCCTCGGTGTACGGGTGCCGCGGCCGGGCGTACAGCTCCTCCGTGGGGCCCTGCTCGACGACCTTGCCCAGGTACATGACCGCGACGACGTCCGCGACGTGCTCGATGATGCCCAGGTCGTGGCTGACGAACAGGTAGGCCAGGCCCGACTCCTCCTGCAGGTCCGTCAGCAGGTTCAGGATCTGGGCGCGGACCGACACGTCCAGCGCGCTCACCGCCTCGTCTGCCACCACCAGCCGGGGCGACAGGGCCAGCGCCCGCGCGATCCCGACCCGCTGACGTTCGCCGCCGCTGAAGGCGTGCGGGTAGCGGTTGGCGTACTCGGGGCGCAGGCCCACCCGGTCGAGCAGCTCGCCGACCCGCTGGTGGATCTCCTCTTTCGTGCCGTACCCGTGCGCGCGCATCGGCTCGCCGATGATCTCGCGCAGGGTCTTGCGTGGGTTGAGCGAGGAGTGCGGGTCCTGGAAGATCATCCGTACCTGCGCCCGGTACGGCTTGAGCTCCTTCTCCTTCAGCCCGGCCACGTCGATCACCGAGCCGTCCGGCTGCCGGTAGAGCATGCGCCCGCCGGTCGGGTCGTGCGCCCGCACGATGCAGCGGCCGAGCGTGGTCTTGCCGCAGCCGGACTCCCCGACCAGGCCGAGCGTGCTGCCCGCCGCGATGGTCAGGTCCACCTCGTCCACGGCCTTCACCGCACCCACCTGGCGGCCCAGCAGCCCGCTGCGGATCGGGAAGTGCTTGGTCAGCCCCTCGACGCTGAGGAGAAGTTCGGTGCTCACGCTTCCTCCTCGTAGAGCAGGCAGGTGACCTCGCGGTCGCCCACCGGAACCCGGCGCGGCGGCACCGTGTCGCACTTCCCGGCCATGACGGCGTCGCAGCGGGGGTGGAACGTGCATCCGTCCGGGCGGTTGAACGGCGGCGGCACCATGCCCTTGATCGCCGTCAGCCGGGTGCGCGAAGCCCGCCCGAGCCGGGGCATCGAGCGCAGCAGCGCCTTCGAGTACGGATGCCGGGGCGCGGCCAGCACCTGCTCGGCCGCCCCGTACTCGACGACCCGGCCCAGGTACATGACCGCCATGCTGTCGGCCACCTGCGCGGCCACCCCCAGGTCGTGCGTGATCAGCATGATCGCCATGCCGAACTCCGCCTGCAGGTCGCGCAGCAGCTCCAGGATCTGCGCCTGGGTGGTCACGTCCAGCGCGGTCGTCGGCTCGTCGGCGATGAGCAGGCTCGGCCGGCACGACAACGCCATCGCGATCATCGCCCGCTGCCGCATCCCGCCGCTGAGCTCGAACGGGTACGCGTCCACCCGGCGCTGCGGCATGGGGATGCCGACCCGGTCGAGCATCTCGATCGCGCGCTGCCGGGCGGCGGCCTTGCCGACGTTCTCGTGCAGCCGGACCGCCTCGACGATCTGGCTGCCGATCGTGTGCACCAGGCTCAGCGACGCCATCGGCTCCTGGAAGACCATCGCGATGTCCCGCCACCTGATCTGCCGCAGCAGCTTGCGGTCCGCGCCGACCAGCTCGACGGGGCCGCCCTCGCGGTGCAGGGTGATCCGCCCGCCTTCGATGTGGCCCGGCGGGTCCACCAGGCGCAGGATCGAGCGCGCCATGACGCTCTTCCCGCAGCCGGACTCGCCGACGATGGCCAGCGTCTCGCCCTTGCGCACCCGCAGGTCCACGCCGTCCACGGCGCACACCACGCCGTCGTCCAGCAGGAAGTGGGTACGCAGGTCCTCGATCTCAAGCAGCACGTCGTCTGCGGCCACGCCGAGCCCCCCTGTTGCTGTGCTGATGGTCGCGCTCACTGTCGCCCTCCGCGGTTACGCCAGAAGGGCTTCTTTCTCCGGGCTCGGCTCGCCGCTCCGTACGGATCGGCGGCGTCACGCAAGCCGTCACCGAAGAAATTCATCGCCACCACGACCACGACCACCGCGACGCCCGGCGCGAGCAGCCAGGGCGCGTTCGCGACCACGCGGACGTTCTGGGCGCCCTCGAGCAGCACGCCCCAGCTCACCGCGGGCGCCTGCAGGCCGAGCCCGAGGAAGCTCAGGCTCGTCTCGCCGAGGATCATGCCCGGGATGGCCAGCGACAGCGACGCGATGATGTGGCTGGCGAACGACGGGATCATGTGCCGGAAGATGATCGACAGCCGGCCCACGCCGTCCAGCCGGGCGGCCATGACGAAGTCCTCCTCGCGCAGCGACAGGAACCGCCCGCGCACGTCTCTCGCCAGCCCGGTCCACCCGATCAGCGAAAGGATCACCGTGATCGCGAAATACCTGGTCAGCGGCCCCCAGTCGGTCGGGAGCGCGGCCGAGAGCGCCATCCACAGCGGCAGCGTCGGGATCGCGATGAGGAACTCGATCACCCGCTGCACCGTGTTGTCCACGCCGCCGCCGAAATATCCGGATATACCGCCTATGAGCATGCCGAGTAAGAAGCTCGCCGCCACGCCGACCAGGCCGATCGACAACGACACCCGGGCCCCGTGGATGAGCCTGGACAGCAGGTCGCGCCCGTTCTGGTCGGAGCCCAGCAGGAAGACCGGCTCGCCCTTGGTGACCGGGCCGATGAGGTGGATGTCCGACGGGATCAGGCCGAACAGCTTGTACTCGTCGCCGTGCACGATCAGCCCGACGTCGGTCCGCTTGCCGGGGTCCTCGGTGTAGCGCTGCTCGTACGTCTTGGGGTCGCGCTCGGTCCGGTAACCCTGCACGTACAGGCCGAGGTCACCCGAGTAGCGCAGCACCTGCGGCGGTGCGTACGTCATGGACGTGTTCGCGGTCGAGCTGGACATCGGCCCGAAGAATTCCGCGAAGATCGCCACGAAGTACACCGGCACCAGGATGGCCATGCCGGCCAGCGCGAGCCGGTGCTTGCGGAACTGCCGCCACATCAGCCGCCACTGCGGCAGCGTTCCCACTTCTTTGGTCGGTCGCCTGAGGAACATGCGGCGCTACTCTCTCTTGTACCGTTTGCGGATTCGCGGATCCCACCACGCCAGCGCCAGGTCGCTCAGCAGGGTCCCGATCACGGTCAGCGTGCTGAGGATCATGATGAAGCTGCCGACCAGGTACATGTCCTGGTTCATGACGCCGCGCAGCAGCAGCGGGCCGCCGGTCGGCAGGCTCATGACCACCGACACGATCGTCTCCCCGCCGATCAGGCCGGGCAGCAGCCAGCCGACCGTGCTGAAGAACGGGCTGAGCGACATCCGCACCGGGTACTTCAGGAGCAGCTTCCACTCAGGCAGGCCCTTGGCCCTGGCGGTGTGCACGTAGGGCCGGTAGAGCTCGTCCAGCAGGTTCGCCCGAGTGACCCGGATCATGCCCGCGGTGCCCGACACGCCGATCACCACGATCGGCACCCACAGGTGGCTCAGCAGGTCGAGGACCTTGCCCAGGTTCCAGGACGCGTCCTGGAACTCGGGGGAGAACAGGCCGCCCACGCTCTGGCCGAAGTAGCGTAAGCCCACGTACATGAGGACCAGCGCCAGCATGAACTCCGGGACCGCCATGCCGATGAACCCGAAGAAGCTCGCCGTGTAGTCGCCCCACGAGTACTGCTTGACCGCGCTGTAGATGCCGATCGGGAACGCGATCGCCCAGACCATGAGCAGCGAGCTGATCGACAACACCGCCGACAGGGCGATCCGCTCGCCGATGAGCGTGGAGACCGCCTGGTTCCAGGCAAACGATTGACCAAAGTCGCCGTGGAAGATGATCGCCGTGATCCAGCCCCAGTACTGCACCACGAGCGGCTGGTCCAGGCCGTACCGGTGCCTGAGGTTGGCGATCTCCGCCGGGGGGATGTTCTCGCCGCCCGACTGCGCGTTCGCGACGAGCGTCGAGACGTAGTCGCCCGGCGGCAGGTTGATGATGACGAACGTGACGATCGAGATCGCACAGAGCGTCACCACCACGTACACCAGGCGGCGGCCCAAGTAACCAAGCACGTCGGCCCCTCAGAGGGAGTACTGCTCGGGCTGGGTCGGCCCGGGTGTGATCTGGGCGCTGGCCATCGAGTCGGGCACGTTCTTGAAGCTGTTCGACACGATGCCGTACTCGTCCGGGTACGTGCTGATGCCGATCGCGTAGAACTGCTGCGACGCTATCTCCACGACCTTCTTGGCGGACTCGATCGCCTTGGTGGAGTCGTACTCGGTGCGCATCGCGGTGAACGCCTCGAGCTGGTCGCGGACCTCCTTGGGCGGCTCGTCGCCGGACTTGCCGTTGCTGCTGTACCACTGCGCCCAGCGGATGCCGTAGCGCGCGCTGCCGTTGTTGCTCGGCACGTAGTAGTGGTCGCCGCCGGTGCCCGTGATGATGTCGAAGTCGCTGCAGGTGTACGTCGAGGCCTGCGGCTGGTTCGCCATCGAGCGCTCGGTGAACAGCGTGTCCGCGACCGGGTCCACCCGGAGCCCGACCCCGACCGCCTCCCAGCCCTTCTTCACGAACTCCAGCGCCGCGGTGTGGTGCGGGAACTCGGTGCTGGCCATGATCGTGACGACCAGCGGCTTGCCGTCGGGGCCCAGGCGCTTGCCGTCGGCGTCCTTCTTGGTCAGCCCGGCCTTGTCCAGGTGCTCGTTCGCCTTCGCGGCGTCGAACTCGGTGTACTGCTTGGCGAACGTCTCGTTGTAGACCACGTTGCGCTTGGACGGGGCACCCTGCCACGGCTCGCCCTGGCCCGCGTACACGCCGTCGATGATCTCCTTGCGGTTGATCGCGTACGACAGCCCGATCCTGAAGTCCTTGTTCCTGAACAGCTCGCGCAGGCCGTCGTCCGCGATCGTCTGGTTGAACTGGATGATCATCGTGTTGCTCAGCCGGCTCGCCACGTCGAACAGCCGGTACTTGCCCTTGGCCGCGTTCTGCGCCACCAGCGGCTTGTTCTCCGGCGTGTTGAAGTTACGCAGCTGCATGCCGAGCTCGCCGTTCATGATCTTCAGCAGCTCGACCTGGACGTCGTTGAGGATCTCCGCCCTGAACCGGTCGATGTACGGGAGCTGGCGACCCTGCTGGTCGACCTTCCAGTAGTACGGGTTGCGCTCGGCCACCAGCGCCGTCCCCTTGCCGATCGCGTTGCTCACCTTCCAGGCGTGCAGAGTGGGCTGGTCGGCGTTGTGCCAGAAGTCCTGCTTCTGCATGAACAGCTGTGTCCAGTCCTCGAGCTGCGCCTCCTTCGCCACCTCGTCGGCGTCCGGGTTGTACTTCTTGTGGAACTGCTTGAGGTAGTGCTTGGGCAGCAGGAACCCGTTCGCACCTGGCCGCTCGAACGTCGCCACGGCGATCTGGAACAGGAAGCCCGCCTTGGGCTCCTTGTAGACGTACCGGACGGTCCGCTCGTCCACCTTCTCGACCTTCACCCGTTCGGTGGTGCTGCCGTTCTCCAGGTAGAGGTCGTAGATGCCGGTGGTGTGCAGGTCGTGGTAGGCCGCCACGTCCTCGAAGGCGAACATCATGTCGTCGGCGGTGCACGGCTGGCCGTCCGACCACTTGAGGCCCTCGCGGAGGCGGAAGACGTACTCCCGGCCGTCGTCCTTGACCTCGAACTCGGCCACGTTGGGCACGATGTCGTCGGGGCCCTTCTGGCCGTTCGTGCCGGGCTTGAGCCTGACGAGCGGCTCGTACCCGAGGGTGCTGGTCAGCCAGTCGATGTCGTCCTCGCCGACGATGGCCGAGGCCCAGGTGCCGCCGTACTTGCCCGCTTCCTTCAGCGGCGTGACGACGAGGGGGTTCTTCGGCAGGCGCTGCTCGAGCGGCGGCAGCTTGCCGCTCTTGACCAGCTGGGCCAGCGCGGGGGCCTCCTTGGCTGACAGGTCGGCGGCCTGCGCGGCGCCGCCCGTGTCGGGGCTGGTGTCGAAGAAGCTGCATCCGGTGGCGGTCGTCAGGAGGAGAAGGCCTCCGCCGCGGAGCAGGTTCCTCCTCGTCAACGGTTCGTGTGTCATTGGGGTGCTCCCGTTCTAACGATTGACCTTCACCTGGCTGAACGTGGCCGAGGTGTAGGCGTGTACGGCGTTCGCCTCCTGGTTCCCGTCGACCGCGAGGCCGATGTAGAACCGGCCGGTCCGCATGGAGATGCGCTCGTAGCCGATGCGCGTCCAGTTCAGCGTGTCCGTGGAGATGAAGGCCTCGAACTCGTTGTCGCCGCCGGTCACCAGACTGCGGCAGACCAGGCGGAGCCAGTACTGCTTGCCCTTGTCGAGGGGCTTGTCCGCGAGGGCCGGATAGAGCCCGACGCTGGCCTGCGTGCCGTGGTCGGCAACCCTGATGGCCTTGGCGCGCTTGCCGTCCTCCGACCAGCCGAGCGCGGCCAGCATGAACGGCGAGTTCGGCGCGAGGTCCTGGCGCACCATCAGGCCGGCGACGGCCTCGACGTGTTCCCTGCTGATCTCGTCGATCCGGGCGCTGATCTCGATGACCTCGCCGCGCTTGCTGAACCCGACGGCCTGGTAGGCGAAGTGGAAGGAGTCCTTCCACCCGGCGATCTTCCCCGAGCCCTTGACCGTGATCGCGCCGTCTTCTTTCAGCGCGGTGTGCCCGGGGATGGGCACGTCGCCGATGTCCTGGGCCTTCCAGGGGGCGGTGCCGCCGGCCTGGTTGACGTGGATGGGCACCAGCGACGAGGCTGTCGCGGACCCGGTGCTGTCGGTGGCCCTGGCGGTCAGGTAATACGACCCGTCCTCCACGCCCGCCCAGGTCACCTGATACGGCGCCGAGGTGGCCTCGCCGATCTTCTGGTCGCTGTGGAAGAACTCGACCTTGGCGATGGAGGCCTGGTCGAGGGCCTTCGCGCTCGCCTGCACGGTCACGTTCTGGCCGGCCTTGACCACCTGGTCCGTCGTGGGCTGCGTGATCGCGACCTCGGGGTTGCGGCTGCCGGTCCGCTGGATGGAGTTCAGGTACCGCTCGAGGTTGGTGTAGCCGCTGGAGTCCACGGCGTTGCGGTCGTCGGCGCTCTCGGGGTTCAGCCCCTGCGCGCGCTCCCAGTCGTCCGGTATGCCGTCGTGGTCGCTGTCGGCGGGCGCCGGGTCGGAGGCCAGCGGCACGAAACCGCCGACGTCCTTCTGGGAGTTGATGTGCCGGCCGGTGCCGGTGCGCACCTCGTTGATCAGCCGGGCGTCGATGGCGTCCCGTCGGGGTAATATCGCGCCGACCTGGTCGAGCACGGTCGCGTACGCCTCGGCGGGCGTCTGCGCGGTGATGCCGTTCTCGAACTCCACGGGCTTGGGCAGCAGCGTGATGCCGCCGACCGGGTAGGTGATGCCACGCGTGTTGTCGGCGGTCACGTCGGGGTGGCCCTCGATCTCGTTGCCGCTGACGTGCCACTGCCCGAACCGGCCCGGCGCCACGATCTCCCGGGCGATCGGGGGCAGCGTGTTGGGGCCCGGCTTGTAGTAGTTGCCGATCATGTTGACGCCGTTCGACCACTCACCGCCGTAGCACGACGTGATCCCGTGGTTGTAGATCACGTTGTTGCGGTGGTCGACCACCATGTTCATGCCTTCGGTGAAGCTGAACCGGGGGTTGCGGGCGTTCTGGTGGACCAACAGGTTGTGGTGGTACGTGATGGTGTCGCCGCCCCACAGGCCGCCCATGCCGTGGCGTCCCTTGTCGTGCACCGAGTTGGTCAGGCCCTCGGAGATGATGCACCACTGGACGGTCACGTTCGTGTTGCCGTACACGGAGAAGCACTCGTCCACGCCCCAGCTGAAGGAGCAGTGGTCGATGATGATGTCCCGCACGTCGCGGGCGCCGAACGTGTCGATGGGGGTGCCCAGCTCGTCGCCGCCGCGGAAGCGCAGGTAGCGGATGATGATGTTGTCGCCCTTGATCTGCGTCTCGTTGCCGGTGACGCAGATGCCGTGGCCGGGGGCGGTCTGACCGGCGATGGTCAGGTTGGAGCCGGTGATGTCGAGGCCGCCCTTGATCTTGATGTTCCCGGAGACCCGGAAGACCACCGTCCCGTCGGACTTCGCCACCGCCTCCCGCAGCGACCCGGGCCCCGAGTCGTCGAGTGTGGTCACCTCGTACACGGCGCCGCCGCGTCCGCCGGTGGTGTACATCCCGGCGCCCTCGGCTCCGGGAAAGGCGGGCACTGCCTTTGCCGAGGCGGCCTGGACGCTCTGGGCGGGGGTGACCTCCGCGGCGGCTGTGCCGGACATGTCGCCCCACGCCACGGCGGGTGTGACCAGCGCCGCGGAGCGCACGAAATCCCGGCGACTGAATTCTGATTGCTGGCGATCGAAGCCAAGAGCCTCGGTCATGGGAAACGCTCTCTTTCCGCCCGAATAGACAGGGCTGTGCCGTCCTTCGGCACGACTCCGGACCACGCTGTCGCTAGGTGAGAATTTTTATTCAGCCATGAATGGAGTGGATTCATCACATCGTGAACGACACTGTTGTGACTGTCAAGAGCGCTTTCCAACGCAGCCAGAGAATGAGGTAAACCACCCCCTCCCTGGCGCCCTGAAGCCTGTTAGGGCCGGGGTTGTCGGCGAAGGTGCTGTTCGGTGGGGTCGCTCGTTCGACCTGTGCGCGTTCGGGGTGGCAAGTCGATCTTTCCGAGTCCGCCCGCCGCAAGCTGAAACGGCGGGCCAAGCGGGAACGCCGTTTCGCCGCCAACACCAACCATGTGATCGCCAACGAGATCGTGGCCGATGCGCAGCGCACCGGACGCGGGATCGCCGTCGAAGAACTGGCGGGGATCCGCGACCGGGTACGGCTTTGGCCATCCCAGCGGGCCACGCTCTCGACTCGTTGCGGGTCGTGCGGGTTCGCTGGACCGGCCGATCACATCGCCGCGCTCAACGTCTCCCGGCGGGCGAGCGCGGTATGGGCATTCGTCAACATGCCCAACGAGTTCGTGCCAGCGGGCTCAGTGCGCCCCGAGCCGGTCAGCCAGCCCGGACCGCGAGGCGCAAGCCCAGGGCTTTAGTCCTGGGTCGTTGACTCCTTGAGGAGTTGTTCAGCCACGCCCACATCCGTGATGAGCGTGTTCACCCAACCCCCGCGAAGCGCAGCCCGGATCGCCGCGGTCTTCCGGCGTCCCCCCGCGATGGCGATCCGCCGGGGCACCCGGAGCAGGTCGGCGGCCGGGATGCCCAGGATGCGTTCCTCCAGAGGCGAGTCGACCAGCCGCCCCTCGGCGTCGAAGAAGCGCAGGCACACGTCGCCCACCGCCCCCAACCCCCGCAGCGTCTCGAAGTCCTCCTCCGTGATGGCGTTGCCGCTGTCACGCAGCAACGGCGACGGATCCAGGCTCCCGATCCCCACGAGTACGGTGGTCAGCCGCGACCAGGCGTCCACCACCTGGCGTACCACTTGGTCGTCCGACAGCGCCTGAAGGGCCATCGCCGAGCCGACGAGGCCGGGTGCGGGCAGGAAGACGGGTTCGGCGCCGGTGAGGTCGGCCAGGTGGGCGGCCAGGCGGGTGGCCTGGACCTGGGCGGACCCCTTGCCCACCCCGCCGATGAGCTGGACGACCTCCTCCGCCACGCGCACCGGCCGGCGCTGCATGGCCTCCACCGTGGCCAGCAGGCTGGCGCTCCAGGAGGAGATGCCGAGGTGCTCGCCGCCGATCAGGGTCGCGTCGAGGTACGTCGCCCCGGCCGAGCCCAGCGCGGCCACCACGTCGTGGTTGTCGCCGGCGGCGTCCACGACGATGATCTGCTCCACGCCGTACTTGCGCTCGAGGTCCTCCTCCAGCAGCGCGTGCACACCGCTGGGCACCACGACCACCGTGCGTACGATGCCGATCTCCGCGGCCTCCTTGAGCAGCCGCGACACCCGAGGCTGCGAGATGCGCAGCTGCGCGGCGATCTGCGGCTGGCGCACCCCGTGCTCGTGGTAGAGCCGGGCGACCCGCACCAGGAGCCGCATACGCTCCGACTCCTGGCTGAGCCGGCGACCGCTGAACCTCAAGGGCTCGCTGCCAGAGCGGCCCTTCTCGAACTGACTCTCAGCTCCCACGATCGCTGGCCTCCGATTCGGCTCCGCCGCTTCTGCTGGTCCGGTGGCGAGCCCGGGCCACTGCTGAGTGCCATTTTGCTAGCGCGCGGCGACGCTCGCACGATGATAGGCCGGGTGCGCAGGGCCGGCTCTGTCGTGGCAGCCCGGACAGCTCCCGGCGGGACCATACACCTGTCGGCAGACTCATGTGACATCGCCCCCTTCCGGCATTGACGCCTCCTTCACGGCCCCGCCTGGCGTCCGGAGAAGGCCCGCAGTTTCGCGAAAAAGTCCTCGTGGATGAACCGGGCGTCGATCGAGTCATAGGTGCGGATCGGCCGGTTCGCGATGGAGAAGTCGTGGGATCCGTCGTGGCGGAAGTTCGGCGCCGGCCGCTCCACCCACGTCCCGCAGTCGGGGTGGAGCATCAGCCCGATCGCGGGGGAGTCGCCCAGCACGCGGAACTCGATCGACCCGCCGTGGTGCCGCTCGTTCCATTCGACGAGCTGGCGCACGAGGTATTCGCCGATCTCGCCGCAGGGCGCGACCTTCGCGTCGAGCTCGGCGTATCCGACGGCCGTCATCCGGTACGTCGGCGCCGGGATCTGCCAGACCCGCAGAGCCGAGGAGAACACGATGTTGGCCGCCACGATGTCGTTGGACAGGTTGAACTCGGGTCTGGCTGGCGAGCCGCCGCGGCCGTCGTACCCGCCGCCGCCGATCCAGATGACGGTCACGTCCCGCTCGGCGATGCGCGGCTCGATGAGCAGGGCCGCGGCCATGTCGGTCAGCGGGCCGAGGAAGGCCACGTAGAGCGGCTCGGGCACCTCGCGCATGGCCTCCTCGACGATCAGCTCCGCGCCTGGCGAACGGACCGGCGTGCCCACGTCGGGCAGCGCGTACGGCGCGCCGTCCTCGACCCTGACCGTGCCGTCGAGCTTCATCAGCCGCAGCAGCAGGTCGATTTCCGCCCGGCTTTCCTCCAGGCTCGACCGGGTGCGGCGGTTACCGAAATGCGCGGCGACCAGTCCGCGAATGTCGAGGCTCGGTGAAAGCAGCGCGTGCACGATGGCGAATTGGTCGTCCGCCTCGTTTTTGGCGTCGCTGTTGACGATCACCCTGCGCCGGTGGGAAAAGGTCCTACTCGTCATTGCATATCCATTCAAGTATGCATCTATATTCCGATATTATGTTGTGACATTTGTCGTGTCAAGATCCCAGAGGATGACGGACAGCGCGTACGGTGAAATGGTGTGGTCGTCGTGCGTCGCGTCTTCCAGCAGGTCCCACCGCCCCTGCTCGGGCCGCCCGCCGGCGAGCAGCGTGACCCGGTCGCGCACCGGAGCCTGGTAGACGCGGTGCCCGACCCCGTTGAAGCAGCACTCGTCGAACCGGTTGAGTATCTGCAGCTGCCCGCGCCCCGGCCCGACGGAAGCCAGCACGTACATGTCGAGATAGTCGTCAGCGGTGGCGGACGCGTAGAAGCCGGGCAGCGCGTCCTTGGTCTGTTCGAAGTCGCCGGTCGTGGGGCGCGGCTTGGGAGAGGCGGGACGCAGGAAGAACGGCAGCGACCCCGCCGTGGGGTAGCTGCGGGTGACGCGCGGGTCGAGCGCCGAGAACACCGTCGTCGTCCAGCCGCCGCCCGACAGGCCGATCATCTCCACGGTTTTGGGCTGGTACGTGGCCTGCGCGTAGTTGAGCGAGACCGTGAGCGGCTCCAGGAAGAAGGTCAACGTCGAGAACTCGGCGCTCTCCCAGGGTGGCAGCTCGCGGTGGGAGGGGTTGGGCAGGAGCTTCGCCGGGTCGGCGGGGTCGGCGATCTGCTGCTGGTTCCAGTGCTGGAACGGCATCGCGTACGCCATCACCCGGTAGCCGCGGTCGAGCAGGGGCTGGACGGTGCGGAGCATGGTGTCGAACGGCTCGCCGTGCCCGTTGTGGTAGAGCGCCAGGCGCCGGTTCCAGGCGCGGTGCGGGACGATGTCGTACACCTTGGCGGAGACCTGGTAGCGCAAGGGGACCGTCAGGCGGTCGATCCTGCGTACCCCGGTCAGTGAGGCGAAGTCGGGTACGGTCACGCCGGTCTCGACCGTGGGCAGCGTCTTGGGCTGACCCGCGTCCTTCCAGATGTAGTCGATCATGGCCTTGCGCTTGGCGGCGATGTCGGCGGCGGAGTTGATGCCGATCAGCGGCTCGATGTCCACGCCTGCCACGGCGGCGGGCAGGGTCTTGTACTCGGGTCCGAACTTGGCCGCGATCTCCTGGTTGACCGGCGCCACCGGCCGCGGCGCCCCCTTGCTTCCCTGCGCGCCCGCTCTTTCGCCGGGGCCATTCGCCGCCGCGGCGGGACCCGCTGTGGAAACCGCGACGGCCGCCGCGCCGATGCCGCCCAGCACCCCGCCCAGCATGGTGCGCCTGCTCGCTAACCTGTCCATTCCGTTCCCTTCACAACGTCAACTTCCGTGATCTCAACGCCGCCCCGGCTCGGGATCCCATCCGCCGAGGACGAATGAGGGGTCGCTCCACTGCTTCGCCTCGGCCGCCGTCAGCTGGCGTGAGCAGGCCAGCCGCTGCGACGTGTCGATCGCGCGACCGGTGGTCAGGTCGGTGCTGCCGTACTCCCAGAAGGACGCGGCCTGCGCCTGCGCGCAGTCGTTCGGGTCGATCGCCCAGCCGGCGGGGGCGATGTGGCCGTCCATCCTGGTGTCGATGAAGACCGCCTGGCTGTGCGTGAACCGCCACACGGCGCTGCGGCTCAGCACCACCGAGCCGTCGGGCACGCCGGCGGCCCGCGTCAGCTTGGTGCGGACGAACACCGCTCCCGGCCGCGTCTCGTCGTTCCGGCTCTGGGAGATGTAACCGGCGTCCGTGGACTCCAGCACCGAGTCCTGGATGAACACCGTGCCGGTGCCCCACACGAAGTCGGTGTCGCCGCTGATCCGGCTGCCGGTGACGAAGCCCTTGCCCTGAAGGCGCAGCGTGTCCTGGTGGCTGCGCAGGTCCACGCGCTCGAGCGCGATCCGCTCGTTGTTGCCCCTGAACGCCTCGGCCTGCGAGCCGCCGTCGGGTGTCGTGTTGTGCAGCGTGAGGTCCTGGATCCGGAAGTCGGACGCGTCCACCCCGAACATCGACCGCCAGCAGTTGTGCAGGTCCGAGGTCTCCAGCACGCGGCGCGGGCACACATCCGCCGGGCCGCCGTTGCTCAGCGCCTTGTCGCCGTTGCGCAGGTCGTTGTTGGCGTACTGGATCACGGTCCGCCCGGCGCCGGCGCCGCGCACGGTGATGTGCGGGCGGTCCTCGCGTACGTAGACGATCTCGGTGTAGACGCCGGGCCGCACGTCGATGGTCACGGGCTCCTGGTTGCCGTTCGGAACGGCGTCGATGGCGCCCTGCACGGTGCAGAATTCACCGGTCCCGTTTCCGGAAACCGTCAGATGCCGGCCCTGAGCCCCTCGCTTCCGGGTTTTGAACTCCCACGTACCAGGCTCCCGCACTCCGTCGAACCCCGTGAACACGCCCGGTTCGACGGTGACGTAGTACTCCTGCCCGTACTCGAGCTGCCGGTGCAGGTAGATGCCGGCCGTGTTGCCATCGATCATGATCGATTCGTACGAGAAGTCGTGCGGCAGCCCCCCGTCCGAGAGCGCGGCGCCGATGTTCTTCTTGTCGGCCTTGGCCGCGGCGGCCTCGACGCGATCGACCAGCGTGCCGTCGGCACGGCGCACCTCGATCGCGCCGGACGAGCCGAGCGTGGGAGGCACCGGGAAGGTGATCTTCAAGGGCGCGTCGACACAGGTCCCCCTCGCCTGACCGGGCACCGAGAACCGGACCTCCGATCCCGGGGAAGCAGTGGCCGGGGTGATGGGGGATAAGGCGAGCGCCGTCGCGATGAGCGCCGTGATCGTGGCCTTCACACTCACCTCTCGAGGAGCGAATGGATATTGGAGATTGAATATATATGTAGACGCCTTCACGGGGCCGGTCAAGAGGAGATGAGGGATTGTCGGTGCGCGGAGTCAACATGAATACTTCGACCATGCGCGTCATCTTCGACACCGACATCGGCACCGACGTCGACGACGCGCTGGCGCTCGCCGTCCTGCTCGGGTCGCCGGAGGTGGACCTGGTCGGCTGCACCACCGTCTACGGTGACACGCTGCTGCGGGCGCGCCTGGCCAAGCGGCTGGCAGGCCTCGCGGACCGGTCCCTGACCGTCGTCCCGGGGGCCGGCAAGACGCTGACGGACCGCCCAGTCTGGTGGGCGGGCCACGAAGGCAGGCTCTTCACGGACCTGGACACGGAGCCGGTGGACCAGGGGGATGCGACGGCGTACCTGGTGGATCAGGTGAGCCGCGCGCCCGGCCAGGTGGACGTGGTGGCGGTCGGGCCCCTCACCGACATCGCCCACGCGATCACGGCCTCCCCGTCCTTCGCCCGGGACGTACGGCACCTCTGGATCATGGGAGGCCGCTTCGACGGTCCCGAGCCTGAGCACAACCTGAAGAGCGACCCGGAGGCGGCGGCCATCGTCTTCGGCTCCGGAGCGCCGATCACGGTCACCGGGCTGGAGATCACCACCACGGTCCGGATGGACGCCGCGGACGTGGCCGCCATCGCGGGGGCCGGGGCGCTGGGGGAGGCCCTGAAGGCGGAGATCGAGCAGTGGTGGCGGTTCTGGAACGAGCAGTGGAACAGCCCGCACGACCCGATCACGGTGCTGACGATGCTGGTGCCCGGCCTGTTCGGGTTCAGCCCGGAGGGGCGGGTGACGGTGGGGGTGGACGGCTCCAGCACGTTCACGCCCGGGGGCGGCCGGACGCGCATCACCACCTCGGGCTCGCCGGAGCTCATCGCCCGGGAGATCGTCCGCCGCATCGTGGCCGCCGCCGCGTGAACACGACGGCCCGGACGGACGCCGGGCAAGCCGTCGGCAAAATCTGTTTCATGTGCGAGACCGGTGTTGCCATGGGTTGCCAATGATTCGGTACGCGAGGCCGATTTGCCGCGATGACCAGGCATAGTGTCCGGGAGGTAGCGCCCGCCATGGGCATAAGTTAGTTACATCGGCTCATGTCGGCGATGGTGACCGACTTTGCTCGAGCCGATGCGAGGCATCGATGACCATTGTCACACCGCGCACCTCGGCGCAAACGTACGCCAGCGGGCTGCCCGCTGAGGTGACCAGTTTCATCGGGCGGCAGCACGAAGTGGCGACAGTCAAGCGTCTGCTGTCCGACGCCCGCATGGTGACCCTCACCGGGCCCGGCGGCGTGGGCAAGACCCGGCTGGCCCTGCGCGTAGCAGCTCACCTGCGGCGGGCGTTCCCGGACGGGGTCTGGCTGGTCGAGCTCGCCGAACTGGACAACCCGGCATTGCTGCCTCAGGCTGTGGTCGCCGCACTGAAGATTCAGGATCACTCCGCCCAGCCGCCCATGCAGGTGCTCACCGAGCACCTGCGCGAGCAGCGGACGCTGGTCGTCCTGGACAATTGCGAGCACGTTCTCGACGAGTCCGCCGTGATGGCCCAGACGCTGCTGTGCTCCGCCCCGGAGCTGCGCATCCTGGCCACCAGCCGGCAGCCACTGGGAATCACCAGCGAGCAGATGTTCGCGGTGCCGACGCTGCCGCTGCCAAGCCGCGAATTCCCGCACGGCACGCCGTCCCCCATGGCCGACGCGGTGCGGCTCTTCGCCGACCGGGCCGCGGCCGTCAGGCCCGGCTTCACCGTCACGGACGAGAACCGGGACATCGTCGAGCGGATCTGCCGCCGCCTGGACGGACTGCCACTCGGCATCGAGCTCGCCGTCGTGCCACTGCGCGCGCTCTCGGTTCACCAATTGCTCGACCGGCTGGACGATCTCTTCCGGCTGCTCAGCGCGGGATCGAGCACCACCGCGTCTCGCCACCGGACGCTCCGCGCCCTGATCGACTGGAGTCACGGGCTCTGCACCGAGCTGGAGCGCCTGCTGTGGGCACGCCTCTCAGTCTTCACCGGCAGCCTGGATCTGGAGGCGGCCGAAGCGGTCTGCGCCGGGGACGGCATCGCCCGCGATGAGATCATCGACCTGGTGATCGGCCTGGTGGAGAAGTCCGTCCTGATCCGGGAGGACCATCGGTACGGAGTGCGATACCGGCTGCTGGACACGATCCGGCAGTACGGGCGTGAGCGGCTCGTGGCCTCCGGGCAGGAGGAGGAGCTGAAACGCCGGTACCGCGACTACTACCGGCAGCTCTCGCACGAGGCGCAGGCGCAGCTGTTCGGCCCGGCGCAGGTCAAGCTGCTGACCCGGCTGCGCGTCGAGCATCCCAACCTGCGCACCGCCCTGGAATACTGCCACGCCGAGCACGCCGGGCTCTGCCTAGACATGGCGAGCGACCTGCTCTACCACTGGATCACCAGCAGCCACCTGAGCGAAGGGCGCAACTGGCTCGAACAGGGACTCGCGCACCCTATCGGCCGTTCCGAGGTCAGGGCCAGGGCGTTGTGGGCATGCGGCCGGCTCGCCATCATTCAGGGCGATGAGGCCTCGGCCATCGGGTTGCTGGCCGAGAGCAGAACGCTCGGCGAGAAACTCAGGCTGGAACCGGTGCTCGGCTACGTCGCGCTCTACTCCGGAATGGTCGCCATGCACCAGGGAGACACCGCATCGGCTGTCAGATCCTTCGAGGAGGCGGTGACCCATCATCGCGCCGGCGGTGACCCCGCGGGCGAAGTCCAGGCGCTGACCTGGCTCTCCCTCGCGCACTCGTTCCTCGGCGACTCGGAACGCGCCGTCGCCGCCGCCGAGGAGAGCATCGCCATCTGCGACGCTCATGGCGAGAGCTGGCACAGGGCGTACACGATGACGACGCTCGGCATCGAGCTCTGGCGCCAGGGCGACACGCGGCGCGGGACCGCCTTGGAGCAGGAGAGCCTGCGCGTCTTCCACGCGCTGGACGACTTGGTCGGAGTCGGGGTCACGATCGAGGTGCTGGCCTGGATCGCCGCCTCACAAGAGGAGTACGCGAGGACCGGCGAGCTGCTGGGCATCCTGCGCAACGTCTGGGAGGCGATCGGCGCGCCACTACTGGGATTCGGCCATCTCATCCGATATCACGACGAATGCGAGATCCGTACGCGTCGTGTCCTCGGCGAGCAGGCCTTCCGGACAGCCGTCAAGCGAGGCGCCAGGCGCTCGCCTGGCGAGGTGCTCGCTTACGCCCTCATGGAGGAAGCGCCGTCCCCTGGCCGATCCGGTGAGGCGAGCCACGGCTCGCCGCTCACTCCACGGGAGATGGAGATCGCCGGGCTCATCGCCCGAGGCATGAAGAACAAGGAGATCGCGGCGGCGTTGGTGATCGCTCAGCGCACCGTCGAAGGCCACGCCGAGCACATCCTGCGCAAACTCGGCTTCACCTCCAGGACCCAGATCGTCGGCTGGGTCGCCGAGCAGGCCCGCCTCACTGGCGAGGGGCCTCGCGGGGACGAGTGAGCATGCCCGTGAAAGACACGCTCCGGAACGGCGCGGCCGCCGAACAGCCAGTGGCGGACCGGCAGCAGACCGACGCTCCCGCTTTCATCGGACGACGCCACGAGATCTCCCTGGTCAGGCGGATCCTGGCCAAGACCCGCCTGCTGACCTTGACCGGCGCGGGCGGGGTCGGCAAGACGCGGCTGGCGCAACGTGTCGGCGAGATCGTGCCGCACAGGTACCGCGACGGAGTCCGGCTGGTGGAGCTGGCCACCATCGACGACGAGGACCTGCTGGCCCCAGCCGTGGCCGCCTCGCTGGGAATCCGTGACACCACACCGGACCTCGTGGCCCTGCTGATAGAGCATCTGGCGGACAAACAGCTGCTGCTGGTGCTGGACAACTGCGAGCATCTGCGCGGCGCGTGCGCTCGACTGGTGCACCGGCTCCTGCGCGGCACCTCGCGCCTGCAGATCCTGGCCACCAGCCGCCAGTCGCTCGGGGTGTACGGGGAGCAGGTGCTGCCTGTGCCGTCACTGCCGATCCCGCAGCCCGGCGACAGTACCCACGACATCGCTCGGAGCGACGCCGTACGCCTCTTCGCGAAGCGGGCGGCGACGATCCGTCCGGGCTTCCTCATCGACGCGGCCAATGCCCAGGCGGTCGCTCGGCTGGCCCGGCGCCTGGACGGTATTCCGCTGGCCATCGAGCTGGCGGCGGTACGGCTGCGTACGACATCGGTGGAAGATCTCGTGAACGAGCTCGACGAGCGCCTGGAAGTAGCCGCCGAGGTCGGCCCCGGCACGCCGGCACGCCACCAGACCCTGCGGGCGACCATGGAGTGGAGCTTCGGGCTGTGCTCGTCCGGCGAGCGACGGCTGTGGGAGCGGTTGTCGATGTTCCCAGGGGGTGTGGATCTGGAGACCGCGGAGGCCGTCTGCCCCGGACAGGGTCTGGCACGCGAGGACGTGCTGGATCTGATGGCCGGGCTCGGGACAAGTCCATCCTGTGCGGAGCGGAGCAGCGCGGCACTGGAGTCCGCTGCCGCATGCTGGAGACCGTCCGCGCGTACGGCCGCGAACAGCTGCCCACCGCGGACGCGGAGGCGCTGCGCGAGCGCTACATCGATCACTATCGCCGGCTGGCGGCGCGACTGCGCGTGGACCAGGTGGATCCCGGCCAGATCGATAACCTCCGGACGTTCAAGCCTGAGCTTCCCAACGTGCGGGTCGCTCTCGATCTCTGCTTCAGCCGGCCAGAGGACGCCCCCGCCGGCTTGGAGATCGCCTCTGCGCTGTGGGCCAACTGGCTCGTCGCGGGTGCTCTCAGTGAGGGCCGGCACTGGCTGAGACGCGGCCTCACGCTCGTGCCCGGACCGAGCCTCACCAGGGTGATGGGCTTGTGGGCCGACGGTGTGCTCGCCCACTACCAGGGCGATCCGGTGGCGGCAGCCGACACGCGGGAGTGCTCGGCGCTCGCCCGGCAGCTGAAGGACGACGCGGCGCTCGCGTTCGCCGTCCAGCTATCCGGCGTTTCGGCGTTGTCCGAGGGCGACGCGGAGGGCGGGCTCGCGCTCCTGGAGGAGGCCCTCACCCGTCACTGGGCGAGAGGCGACGTCCACGCTGTGGGGGTCACCCTGTACATGGCCGCCCTCTTCTCCGCCACCATGAGCCCGGACCGGGCCGCCGCGTACGGTGAGGACCTCGTGAGGTTGTGTGAGGAGCGCAACGCGTCGCTCTTCCGCGCGTACGGACTGTTCGCGGTCGCCATGGCCTGCTGGGAGCAGGGCGACTGCCAGCGGACCGAGGCCAGGATGCGGGAGGTGGCCGCCGTCTGGAGCGCCGCCGACGACCGGTGGGGCCTCCCCCAGTGCCTGGAGATGCTGGCGTGGACGGCTGGCGCACGCGGCCCGCTCGAGCC
>NZ_JBFAMX010000050.1:0-34967 GCF_040659615.1 Nonomuraea sp. NPDC049784 | reverse complement strand
GTCGCCGCCCGCGTCCAGCTGCCGCTGCGCATGGAGGCCCGCGAGGTCCCCGTCCTGGTCCCCGGCCCCAACCGCGTCGATCGGGGCCGCGTCACCTGCGCCTTCCACGAGACCGCCGAGGACGAGGCCAAGTGGATCGCCGACGGCATCGCCAAGATCCTCGGCAAGGAGGTCGCCCCCGACGGCCTGCCCTGGGGCGAGAAGGAGCGCAAGAAGACACTCGCCGTGCAGCCCCAGGACGTCGCGATCCTGGCACGCAAGCGATCGCAGTTCCCCGCGCTGCGCAGGGCGCTCGAGGAGCGCGACATCCCGGTCGAGGTGGTCGGTCTCGGCGGCCTGCTGACCGTGCCCGAGGTGACCGACATCGTGGCCACCCTGCGCGTCCTGTACGACCCGACGGCCGGCGACGCGCTGGCCAGGCTCATGGCCGGGCCACGCTGGCGCATCGGCCCGGCCGACCTGCGGGTGCTGGGGGAGCACGCCAGGCAGCTGGCCCGTGAGCTGAGCGAGAGCGGCCGCGAGGAGGACCCGCTCGACCAGGTGGTCGCCGACCTGGCCGAGGAGCGCGGCAGCCTGGTGGACGCGCTGGACGAACTGCCCGACAGGGAGGAGTGGCTGGAGCCGCTCTCGCCGCTGGCCCGCACCAGGCTCGTCGCGCTCGCCCACGAGCTGCGCCGGCTCAGGGCGCACACCGCGCAGCCGCTCCCCGACCTGATCAGCGAGGTGGAGCGCACGCTCGGCCTGGACGTCGAGGTGGCCGCGCGTAGCGGCACGGCGAGCGCGTTCGCGGCACGGGCCGATCTCGACGCGTTCCTGGACGCGGCCTCCAGGTTCGCGGGCGACGCCGAGGACCCGACGCTCGGGGCGTTCCTGGCCTACCTGCAGGCGGCGGAGAGCGAGGAGTTCGGGCTCGAGGCCGGGCGGGTCGGCGACAGCAACAGCGTCAAGCTCATGACCGTGCACGCCTCCAAGGGCCTGGAGTGGCCGATCGTGGTCGTGCCGGGCCTGTCGCAGCTCGTCAGCTCGAAGGGGACGATCGCGACGGGCAGCATCTTCCCCGCCACCCCGGTCATGAACAGCCGCTGGACGGAAAACCCGCGCAAGCTCCCCTACGCCCTGCGGGGCGACGCCGCCGACCTGCCCAGGCTGACCGGGCTCAGCAAGGAGGAGCTGGGCGCGTTCGACGAGCTCTGCCGCGAGCGTGACCTGATGGAGGAGCGCAGACTGGCTTACGTGGCCGTCACCCGCGCCCACTACCACCTGATCGCCTCCGGCTACCGCTGGGGCAGCGCCACCAAGCCCCTGGAGCCGTCCGACTTCCTGCTGGAGATCCGCGACACCGCCGACCGCGTCTCGTTCTGGGCCGCCGAGCTGGCGGAAGGCGCCACGAACCCGCTGCTCGCCGAGCCCGCCGAGGCCACCTGGCCGGTCACGCCCGAGGGGCTGCGCTACGAGTCCGTGCTGGACGGCGCCAGACTCGTCGAGGACGCCCTGGCGGGCACGCTCGCGGAGGGGGAGGAGGACGAGCCGCTGCGCACGTTCGAGGAGGAGCGTCTGCGGGCCTGGGAGCGCGACACCGACCTGCTGCTGCGCGAGCGTGAGCTGTATCACCGCCGGCCCGCCACGACGGTCGAGCTGCCCGCGAAGCTGACCGTGTCCTCGCTGGTCACGCTGGCCGGCGACCCGCGCGAGCTGGCCCGCAGGATCCGCCGCCCCGTGCCGACCAAGCCCGCGCCGCTGGCGCGCCGGGGCACGTCGTTCCACAAGTGGCTGGAGACGCGGTGGGACCAGCAGCGGCTGATCGACGACCTCGAGCTGTACGACGAGGAGCTCGAAGAGGCCGATGTGCGCCTGGCCGAGCTGCAGGAGCGGTTCGAGGAGAGCGAGTGGGCCGATCGGCGGCCGGTCGATCTCGAGGTGCCGTTCGAGACCATGATCGCCGACCGGCTGGTGCGCGGGCGGATGGACGCGGTCTTCGAGCTGCCCGACGGCGGCTACGAGGTCGTCGACTGGAAGACCGGCCAGCCGCCCAAGGGGAAGGCCGCCAGGGTGGCGTCGGTGCAGCTCGCCGCGTACCGGCTGGCCTGGTCGCATCTGGCGGGCGTGCCGCTGGAGAAGGTGCGGGCGGCCTTCCACTACGTACGCGCGAACCACACTGTGCGGCCCGTCAATCTGCTCGACGCCGACGGCCTGGTCGCGCTCATCGAGGGGGTCAGGCTCTTAGATAGTGGAACGCCGGCTTCGGATGCATGAGGAAGTCGTGGTGCGAGATGTTCCAGGCGTAGGCGCCGGCCATCTCGAACACCACCGTGTCTCCGATGCAGGCCGAGGTCACGATTTTTCGGGAAAAAAGGTCTTTCGGGGTGCATAGCTGGCCGACGAAGGTGATCGGCTCGTCGGCCACGCCCTGCCCCTTGCCCGTCGGCAGGATCGTGAACGGCTGGTCGTGGCCCTTGGTCGCCGGGGTGCGGAGATGGTGGGTGCCGCCCAGCAGGATCGCGTACGCCTCGCCGCGCACCCGCTTCACGTCCACGACCCTGGTCACGTAGTAGCCGCAGTACACGGTCAGCGCCCTGCCGGGTTCGATCCGCAGCGTCCGCCCCCGGCCGAGCGCCGCCAGCCCGCGGCCATAGCCCACCCAGTCGAAGCGCGACTCGGGCGAGGCGTAAGAGACCGCCATGCCACCGCCCAGGTTGACCTCCTCGTACCCGTTGTCCAGCAGGGCCCCGGCCAGGGTGAGGAGCTGGGGCGCGTCCAGGCCGCTGGCCAGGTGGGTGTGCAGGCCGCGCAGCCGTACCCGCTCGGTGAACAGCGGCAGGCACTCAGCCACGCCCTGCTCGTCCATGCCGAACGGCCCGCTCATCGTGAGCGCGGCGCCCTCGACAGGGAGGTCCGGGTTGAGCCTGAGCAGCACGTCGGCCTCCAGGCCGGTGTCGAGGAGGCGGCGCAGCTCGTTCGGGGACTCGACGTGGATGCGGTGATGCGGCAGGCGCAGCTCGGCGTCGGTCTTGCCGGGGCCGCCGAGCGCGACCCTTTTGTCCGGGAACAGGGTCCTGACATGCGCGTGCTCGCCGGCCGACGACACCTCGAACCCGTCCACATGGTCCGCCAGCACCCGCAGCAGCTCGGCGTCCGGGTTGGCCTTGACGGCGTAGTACAGCTCGATGTCCCCCAACGCCCGCCGTACGGACGCGGCATGCCCGTCCAGCGCGGGCAGGTCGTAAAGGTAGGCGGGAGCCTCCGGCAGGCTCAGGGCGGCGTCCCGGACGCGGTCGGTGATCACGCGAGCGGGTTCGCGATCGGGACGTAACCGGCGGCGCGGTCGGCGGCCCTGGCCCAGCGGACGCCCAGGTTCGCCTTGGCGGGCAACGGCGCCCCGGCCAGCAGGTCCGACAGAGGCAGCGGCCAGCCGAGGTCATCGGCCTGGTGAACGAGCAGATCGCGGGCGATCCGCCACAGCTCCCGCAGCAGTCCGTCGTCCTGCCCCGCCAGCGCGGCGGCGATCTCGGTCAGGTGGTTGACGAGTAGGCAGTAGACCACCCGGGCCCAGCCGCGCTCCGCGTCGTAGGTGAGCGCTCGGGCCACCTCGGGGTCCACGTCGTCCAGGTCGTGGCGGCCCGCGACCAGCTTGGCGCCCTCCAGGTCGCGGAAGACGGCCTGTGCGGGCAGGCCGTCCGTGTCCAGGCCGACCAGGACGTTCTGGAGGTGGGGCTCGAGTACGACACTGTGCGTGAAGTACAGCTCCAGGACGGGCAGCGCCACCGCCGTCACGTACGCGTGCCACCAGGCGAGGGGCTCCTTCGCCGATGCGTCCAGGGCGAGCGCGGCGGCCAGCAGGGGAGTCACGCCGGGGTCGCAGGCGGCCCAGGGGCTCTGCCTGACGATCACGCCCAGGCCCTCGTGGAGTCTGGTGCCGAGGGCGGCCGAGCGGTAGCCGGGTTCGGGGAGCCAGCGGGTGGCGGGGTGCTTGACGGATATTTCCTCAAAAATCGGTGTCAGCCGGGAGGTGAGCTCCACGGCTCCGGCCAGCTCGTACCAGGCGTTCTTGCGTACACAGTTCGTGATCCGCACGTCCAGGGAGAACTTCAGGCAGACCTCCGCCTCAGGGGCGTACACGGTCCGGACGGACGAGGTCGGCATGACCGCCGGTCCTGCCCCCAGGTCGATCAGCTCGGTCCCGAACGCCGGCCGCAGCAGCTCGAGCTGCCAGGGATGGGCGGGCAGCAGCCGGTACCCGCGGGGCGCCTCGCCCATCGCGTCCAGCACCGACACGTCGCCGCCCTCCGCGAGCGCGTCCTCCCGTACGCCGAGCAGCCTGACGGGGAACTGGGCGTGCGCCTCGGGCGCGTACCGCAGCCAGCCGTCCCCGCCGCGCGCCTTGGGGCTGGGATGGAACGGATGCCCGTACACCAGCGCCTGCTCCGAGGCCAGCCACGGATCGGCGGGCGGCACGGCCTCCTCCCTGGCCCGCAGGATCGCCGCCACGGCCTCCCTGCTGGCCGCCACCTGGCCGCCGAACTCGCCGTTCTCCCCCTGGAGGTCGGACTCGGCCAGGCGTACCAGCTCATCGGTCGTCAACGGCTGCCAGGCGCCGCCTTCCAGGCGTTCCGGCGGGCCGTCGAAGCGCAGCGCAGCGCCTCCGTACGTGCGGGCCCGCAACAGCGTGCCGGCCACCCGCAGCAGCAGGTACGGCGGGGCGGGCCACACCAGGCCACGCGGCCCGGCCACCTCCCGCACGCAGCAGCGCAGCAGGGCCGCCAGCGTCGCCTCCTCGGCACGGGCGGAGGGCGCGTCGATGGCCAGACCGTGCATTCAAGCTCTCCTCAGGTAGTTGGGCCCGCTGGTGCCGTAGAACTTGTTGATGTCGCGCGCGCCGGAACGTTCCTTTGCCACGAGCGTCCCAGCGGTGATCATGGATTTGCCGGTGAGCCTGGCGGCGTCCAGGGTCCTGGCGCGCAGGATCCTGGCCATGGGATCGTCGCCGTACTCGTCGAGCGCCTCGGCCAGCGTGTCGCGCAGCAGCGCGGCCGCGCGGTCGTGCGGCATCGCCGCGAACGCCACCGCCGCGGCGGCGAGGTGCAGCGTGATGGTCACGAACACGTCGGCCAGCGCGTGCGGGTCGTCGTTCAGCATCCGCTCGTCGGCGAACTCCGGCACCGCGACCCCGGCGGCGCGCAACCTCGCGGGTGACGCCAGCAGCCCGTCGTTGTCCTTGACCAGCAGCCGCATCCGGTCGCTCTGGAAGACCAGGGCGAGGTTCTGCTGGTGGGCTTCGAGCGCGACGCCGTACCGCACGAAGAGCCGTACGTTCCAGCGCAGCAGCACCCGCAGGTAGGCGGGGACGACGTCACCCAGCTCGGCCAGCACCCCGGGCACGGCCAGCGCGGCCACCGGCACGATCTTCCCTTCGGGCAGCCGCCTGACCATCCAGGCGAGGTACTCGTGGCCGGCGTGCGCGTAGGTCTGCTCGTCGGCCAGCAGGACGTCCGGATCGGCCAGCTCCCGCAGCAGCAGCTCGGCCTTCGCCCCGTCGCCGAGCGTGCCGGGCTTGATCGAGCGCCGGTTCCGCATGCCCAGGGTGCTGATCGGAAGGGGGAGCTTGAGATGGGTGCGGGGGTTGAGCTCGACGGTCCGCATCGACAGGGTGGGCCGAACGGTCACCCGGGCCTTGTCGAGGACCCGTACCCCGTCGATCTTCCGCACCTCACCGACGGTCAGCGGATGCACCGGGAAGAGCACCTCGTCGCCCTCCCAGGGGGCCACGTCGGCGGGAAGGCGCGCGGCGGCGCCGGGCACCACGGCCCAGCGCAGCTCGAAGGAGGGCGCGAACTCCGGCGCGTAGGCCGGCAGCTCGGCCTCGGACAGCCCTATACGAGCCCGGGAGGTCGGATAGACGGGGTGATCCACGAACGCGGCGAGCGCCTCATAAGAGGGCTTCCGCGCGAGGACCTCCGCGGCTTGCGCGTCGTGCAGCTCCAAGGCGCCCAGCGCCGCCAGGCACTCCTCGAAGAACGCCGCCACCCCCTCCGAGTCCGCCGGGTCCGCGACCTCCGCCAACGTCTCCAGCACCTGCTCCAGCCCCAGCCGCTCGTCCTCGGCGACCACGAAGTCCTGGAACAGCACCCCGGGGATCAGCCGCACCCATCGCCCGTCCGCCAGCAGCAGCCCCGCGCCGTCCTTGGTCCGGCTGATCCGGGAGGACAGGCCGCCGTAGTCCTCGCGCAGCAGCGCGTTCAGCACCCGGGCGGCCAGGTAGGCCTCCCGACCGCTCATTCGATCACCCACGGCCGCGCGACCCGGTAAGCCTCGATCGCCGAGTCCACCACTTCCCGGGAAGGCCCGACGGCCCGGATGACCCCGAGGTAGTCCCGGTTCGTGTGCGTGAGGGAGACGACGTCCCCGACCCGGCGCAGGGGCCGGTGCCACAGCCGGACGTCCCCCTCGGCCAGGGCCTCGGCCTCGGGGGCGTCCTTGACGGTCCCGGACCGGTCCGCGACCAGGCTCACCGCACTCCCGTGTGAGGAGGTCTCCGGAATGTCAGGTACGGGTTCGCCAAGGTGCACCCGAAGGATCCACTCGAACAGTGGCACGCCGAGCACATCTCCGAGCAGGAAGTCGCAATGGTCCCCGATCACCCGGTAGTTCACCTCGACGATCCGAGGCCCGCGCGGGGTGACCACGTACTCGGTGTGACAGGCCCCGAACCCCGCGCCGAGGGCCCGCAGCGCCCCGAGCACGTGCTCGTGCGACCGGTCCCGCGGCGCCCAGTCGAGCCGCTCCTCGATGAAGTACGGCAGCGCCCCCAGCGTCGTCTCGAACCCCCCGAGCACTCGCAGCTCGGAGGAGTCGCCCAGCGTCTCCAGCGTCCGGAGCGGTCCTTCGAGGTACTCCTCGACGACCAGCGCCTCGCCGGGCCGCCGCTTCCCGACCTCGGCCACCGCCCCGGCCAGATCGCGTTCCACCAGCATGACGTCCTCGCTGGCCACGCCCTCGCGCGGCTTCAGCACGACCGGGTACGGCAGGCTCTCGGGCACCGGGTCGCTGGGGGCGAGCCGCGCCGACCAGACCTGCTCGATCCCGGCCTCGAGGAGCCTGCGACGCGTCAGGAACTTGTTCTTGGCGGCCACGCACGCCCGCCAGTCCTTGCCTGGCAGCCCGAAATAGGCGGCCGCCAGCGCGGTCTCCGCCTGCAGGTGGTCGGAGTTGGTGAAGATCGCGTCCGGCCTGCCGAGGTGCTCGACGGCGTCGATCACGGCCCGCGGATCGCGTACGTCGCACGCCACCGCGTGCGGATGGCGCTCCGGCCGATCCGTCAGGATCGTCACCTCACAACCCAGCGCATGAGCCGCGGGCAGGAAGCCATCCGTCACGGAATCTGTTGGTTTGAGCGCGGTCAGATAAAGCCGCAACGCGAAGGCACCCCCGGATAATCAGGTAAGGCTAACCTAACCCACCGATCTTAGCCTTTGAAAGATCACCCCGGTGCCCGGATACCTTAATCGGCGGCTAACCGGGAGGTCATAGGATGACAAGGGATTTTGGGAGGGGGCGGCCTGTGGAGACGACCGCGGAAGAGCAACTCATCGGACCACTGCTTCTGGCGCGCGGCACCATCGACAGATCCTCGGCGCTGCGTGCTGACGAGCGATGGCTCGAGCGGGCGTGGACCGATCCGTCGACCAGGGTGCTGGTGATCGACAACGGTCACACGCTGGTGCGGCGGACAGGCGATGAGGTGCATGCGGTGCTGTTCACGTCCGGGGACGCGCCGCCTGGGCCGCGCTACCTGCTCGGGCTGGAGGACGGAGTCGCGTACTTCGCGGTGGCCGCGCCGCTGCCCGGCATTCCCAAGGGCGACGTCAACGGCCGCGTGACGATCCCCATGAGCCTGGGGGACACGCCGGAGGGCGAGCCGGTGGCGGCCGGTCTGCGCCAGGTGGGCGGCCTGCTCGGCGACCGCGACGCGGGCCTGCTGGTCTACGCGGTGGCGCTGGAGGCCTGGCACACGACCCACGAATACTGTCCGCGCTGCGGCACCCGTACCAACGTGCAGGCCGGGGGCCACATCCGGGTCTGCCCGCAGGACGCCAGCCAGCACTTTCCCCGCGTCGACCCGGCCGTGATCATGCTGGTACGCGACGAGAACGACCGCTGCCTGCTCGCCCGCGGTCCTCAGTGGCCGGAGGGGCGGCTGTCGATCCTGGCGGGGTTCGTGGAGCCGGGGGAGTCGCTGGAGCACGCCGTCGCGCGCGAGGTGGCCGAAGAGGTCGGCGTCACCGTCGTCAACCCGCGCTATCTCGGCAGCCAGCCCTGGCCGTTCCCCCGCAGTCTCATGCTCGGCTTCTTCGCCGAGGCCACATCGATCGACCTCACGCCCGACGCGGAGGAGATCGCCGAGGCCCGCTGGTACTCCCGCGAGGAGCTGGAGCAGGCGCTGGAGTCCGGCGAGCTGCGCCTGCCGCCGCCGGTGTCGATAGCCCGCCGCCTGATCGAGACCTGGTACGGCGGCGAGCTGACCGGCGACTGGTGATCAGGCGGCTTCGAGCAGAGCCTTGACCTCCAGGGCGGAGGGGTTCGTCCGGACGACGCGGCCATTGGGGGTGTCGATCACCACGGTCGGCACCGTCTGGTTGCCGTTGTTGACGCTCATCACGAACTCGGCTGCCGACGGGTCACGCTCGATGTCGACCTCTTCGAAGCTGATGCCCTCGCGGGCAAGCTGGGACTTGAGTCGCTTGCAGGGGCCGCACCAGGTGGTGCTGTAGACCGTGAGCGCCATGTTGGGAGATCCCTCCAAGGTCAGGAATTCAGGCGCTCGGTGCAACAACGCCGCTTGCCGGGTTAATCCCTGGTGGCGTTCACCCGCCGAGGCGTTCGGCGATCCACTCCTGCACGCGCTCGGCCACGCCCGGCTCGCGGTAGAGGGGGTTGCTGTGGTTGATGCCTGGCTGGGTGATGACCGTGACAGGCACGCCCACCTGGCCCAGCATCGTCTTGAGCAGCTGGCTCTGCACCGGCGGCACGAACTCGCTCTGTGAATGCACCGTCAGCATCGGCGCGTCCTTGCGGCTGGCGTGCCAGGCCACCTCCATGCTGGCCCAGATCCGCGAGCACTTGCCCTTGGGCTCGCAGCCTCCGGCCAGGCGGATGGCGGCCGTGCGGAGCTTGCGCTTGTTGGGGTCGCTGGACTTCTCGCCGTCGGAGTAGGCGCGCAGGGGCGAGATGATCGGCGACAGGCCCACGACGCCCTTGAGCCCGTGGATGCCGTCGCCGTACGTGCCCACCGCCGCCGCGATGTGGCCTCCCGCGGAGAAGCCGACCACCACGTAGTTACTCGGATCGAACGCCCACCGGTCGGCGTGCTTGCGGGCCAGCGCTATCGCGGCCAGCGCGTCCGTGCGCTGCGCGGGCCAGGCCGCGTCGCCGGAGAGCCGGTAGTTGAGGTTGAAGACCGTGTAGCCCTGCTCGGCGTACTGGCGGACGATCTCCTTCATGTACCGCTTGTCGCCGCCCGACCACCAGCCGCCGTGGATCAGGAAGACGCCCGGGCGCTGCTGGCCGTCCGGGGTCCACCAGACGTCCATGCTCTGACGTACGTGTGAGCCGTACGAGACGGTCTCATTGGCGAAGCCGCCGAGGCCCTCCTGGTCAAGGACGGATGAGGGGGCAGGCGTCGGCTCCTTGTTCGCACTGGCGGCGACGGGTGAGAGCACGACGGCGGCGAGCGCGAGCACGCTCGCGGAAACCGCAGTTCGCACGGCTTTCCTTTCCCCCATACAGATGGTCGGCCCCATTGTGGGGGAAGAGACCAGTTCTTTGCACTGGGACCACGATGAACATACGTCGGCCCGCATGTTGCCAGAATAAAGAGTCTTTCCGCTACACCTGGGAGTATGTACGGGTGAACAACATGGATGACGTCCTGGCCGGTCTCGATCCCGAGCAGCGAGCGGTGGCCGAGGCGGTGCGCGGGCCGGTGTGTGTGCTGGCCGGCGCGGGCACGGGCAAGACCAGGGCGATCACCCATCGCATCGCGCACGCGGTGCGCAGCGGGGTGGTCGACGCGCAGAGCGTGCTCGCGGTGACGTTCACCACTCGCGCGGCAGGGGAGCTGCGCCAGCGCCTGCGCGCGCTGGGGGCGCCCGGTGTGCAGGCTCGCACGTTCCACGCGGCCGCCCTGCGGCAGCTCACGTACTTCTGGCCGAGGGTCATCGGCGGTGCGGCGCCCTCGGTGATCGAGTCCAAGCTCCCGGTGCTGGTGGAGGCCTGCCGCCAGATCCGGAAAAATCCTGATCGGTCCGAGTTGCGGGACATCGCGGCCGAGGTCGAGTGGGCCAAGGTCACCCAGATCGGCCCAGAGGATTACGCGGCCGCCGCCGCGAAATATCACCGCACGCCCCCGGTCCCTCCGGAGGAGGTGGCCAGGCTCTATGAGGCGTACGAGCAGATCAGGCGCGAGCGCCACCTGGTCGACTTCGAGACCATCCTGGAACTGACCGCGGCCGTGATGACCGAGCACCAGGAGGTCGCGGGGCAGATCCGCCAGCAGTACCGCTATTTCGTCGTGGACGAGTACCAAGACGTCAACCCGCTGCAGAAGCTCCTGCTCGACACCTGGCTCGGGGGCCGCGACGACATCTGCGTGGTCGGCGACCCCAACCAGACGATCTACTCCTTCACCGGCGCCACCCCGCGCTACCTGACGGGCTTCGCCGTGGAGCACCCGAACGCCGCCGTCATCAAGCTGGTCCGCGACTACCGCTCGACCCCGCAGGTGGTGGACCTCGCCAACCGGATGATCGTCAAGTCGCCGCACCGGCTCGACCTGGTGGCGCAGCGCCCCGACGGCCCCAAGCCGTCGTTCGCCGACTACGACGACGAGCCCGCCGAGGCCGCGGGGGCGGCCCGCGCGATCAGGAAGCTCCTGGACCAGGGCGTGCACTCGCGGGAGATCGCGATCCTGTTCCGCATCAACTCGCAGTCGGAGGCGTACGAGGAGGCGCTGTCCAAGGCGGAGATCCCGTACGTGCTGCGTGGCGCCGAGCGCTTCTTCGACCGCCCCGAGGTACGCCAGGCAGTCGTGCTCCTGCGCGGCGCCGCCCGCTCCTCGGCTGGAGAACCGCTGGCCTCGGAGGTCCACCACATCCTCAGCGGCCTGGGCCTGACGCCCTCCCCTCCGGGCGGCGGCAAGGCCAGGGAGCGTTGGGAGTCCCTGAAGGCCCTGGCGGACCTGGCGGAGGACATGGCCGCCGACGGCGCCGACCTTCCTGCCTATGTGGCCGAGCTCGAACGCCGAGCCACCGAGCAGCACGCCCCGCCCGTGGAGGGCGTCACCCTGGCCTCTCTTCACGCGGCCAAGGGCCTGGAATGGGACGCCGTCTTCCTGGTCGGCCTGACGGACGGCATGCTCCCCATCATCTACGCCGAGACTCCGGAGCAGATCGAGGAAGAACGCCGCCTCCTCTATGTCGGCATCACCCGCGCCAGGGAGCACCTGTCCCTCTCCTGGGCCGGCGCCCGCGCCCCGGGCGCCCGCAAGACCCGCCGCCCCTCCCGCTTCCTCGACGGCCTCACCGGCCGAACCTCGTCCCCGCCCCGCCTCTCGCCATCGCCCCGCGAACGCCGCCCGGTGGCGGCCCCGGTGAGCTGCCGGGTGTGCGCCAAGACTCTGGCGTCTGCCACGGAGCAGAAGCTGGGCCGCTGCTCGACGTGCCCGGCGGACTACGACGAGGCCCTCCTGGAGCGCCTCAAGGCCTGGCGCACGGCCACGGCCAAGGAGTCCAAGGTCCCGCCGTACGTCATCTTCACGGACGTGACCCTCCAAGCCATCGCGGAACGGGCGCCGGCGTCTGAGCAGGAGTTGCTGTCGATAGCGGGCGTCGGCAAGGTCAAACTCGACCGCTACGGCGAGGCCGTCCTGTCCCTCTGCCGCACCGACTGATCCCACCGACCCTCACCCCGCCCCGCTCCCACCGACCCCCACCCCGCCCCCGCTCCCACCGCGCCCGCCCACTGGCACCCGTCGGGACGGCCGCCACTCAGCGCGGTACTGCCTCCGTAGGCGGCCGCCTCCCACCCGGCCTCGGGCCGCCTCGATGGTCAGCAACCGCCATCGGGCCTCGGCGCGTTCCACACCGCGCAGCCCCGTCGCCCGCCCCTCCGACAGCAGCGCTCGTCAAGAGGCCTTGGCTCACCACGCGCCCGCGCCCTCCACCCGCGCCCTCCACCCGCGCCCTCGACCCACGCCGGTGACCCGCGCCGCTCAACCCGCGCTGTCCACCACCCGCGCCCTCCACCATCCGCGGAAAGGCGCAGCCCTCAGCCCCGGGAAAACCATCCCAGGGTCACTCCACAAGGGGCCACAGGCTTGTAACAGGAGGGAAACCAGGACCGGGAATCATCGGACAACGCCAGGCCCACCTTTGGCCATATGCGGGCGACACGTCAGACTTGACCCAAAACCGGAAAGCACAAGGGGGGACGGACACCGTGAATGAGGCGCTGAAGGAGCTCCTGGACCTGCTCGACCTGGAGCAGATCGAGCTCGACATCTTCCGGGGACGAAGCCCGGAGGAGCGCATCCAGCGCGTCTTCGGTGGTCAGGTGGCGGCCCAGGCCCTCGTGGCGGCCGGCCGTACGGTCCCCAAGGACCGTAACGTGCACTCCCTCCACGCGTACTTCATCCGCCCGGGCGACCCCACCGTCCCGATCGTCTACAACGTGGAGCGCCTGCGCGACGGTCGTTCGTTCACCACCCGCAGGATCGTCGCCATCCAGCACGGCAAGGCGATCTTCACGATGTCGGCGTCGTTCCACATCGCGGAGGAGGGTGTGACGCATCAGGCGTCCGTGATGCCGCAGGTGCCCGATCCCGAGACGCTCCCCACGTTCCAGGACAGGATGTTCGAGCTGGTCGGCGACAACCCCGACCTCCGGGACTGGCTGTCGCGCCCCCGCCCGGTGGACGCCAGGTACGTCTCGCCGCTCACTTGGGAGGCGTTCAAGAACCCCGAGCTGCGCAGCGCCCGGAACAACGTGTGGTTCCGCTACCACGCGGACCTGCCAGACGACCCGCTCCTGCACGTGGTGCTGGCGGCGTACGCCTCCGACTTCACGCTGGTCGACACGGTCTTGCTGGCCCACGGCATGGCCTGGGGCGCGTCGAACGTCATGGGCGCGTCGCTGGACCACGCCATGTGGTTCCACCGCCCATTCCGGGCCGACGACTGGTTGCTCTATGCTCAGGAGTCCCCCTGGTCGGGGGGAGCTCGGGGACTTGCTCGCGGTGAGATGTTCACTGCGTCGGGTGAGCTCGTGGTCTCGGTCGTTCAAGAGGCCATGATCCGCCTGACAAAGTAGTACGAACTCGCCACCTGCGATGGCCGTCAAGACGTGGCCAGTGTTACAAAATCGCAGGTAGAAAATATGTTGCCGGTTCCTGGGTTCCCGGTTTAGGGTCATGGTCAAGCGAGTCGGAGCAGCACTGTTCCGACGATCTCGAGAGTGGAGGTGAGTCACCGTGATGAGCATCAAGATGTCGGCCACGCAGTGGCTCGCTTCCGCATGCCGTGACTCGGTGAGACTCGTCGATGGTCCCGCCAAGCTGCGACTGGAGAGGTCTGCCCGTAGCCAGGCGGCTGCCTATATCGCGCGCGCCCACTTCGGCGCCGCTGCGCAAGCCAGCCCTGCCTACCTCGCACGTATCGAACTGCCGGCCAACCAGCTCACCAAGGGTGGACTGTGCGGTCCGCAACCCTGGAGGGATGTACCGGTCATAACCTGACCGGCACATAGCCCACCAGGCCGCGGATCCACAGACCGGATCCGCGGCCTTACTTATTTGTCCGTGATCCCCGACCACCTATGAGGTGCCCGACCAAGATCAAAAAGATCGATCAAAAGGAGAAGCAGATGGGGGCGAAGACGATCATGGACCTGATCGACGAAGCCAAGATCCCCTGCCGTACCGACCCTGACCTGTGGTTCGCCGAGTCGCCGGAGGACGTGGAGTTCGCGAAGGCACTCTGCGGCGGCTGCCCGATCCAGAAGGCCTGCCTGGCCCGCGCGCTCGAGCGCGAGGAGCCGTGGGGCGTCTGGGGCGGCGAACTGATCCTCAGGGGAACGATCGTTCCCCGCAAGCGTCCGCGCGGGCGTCCTCGCAAGCACCCGGTCGCTGCCTGAACACCGCACCTACCACCAGAAAGCGAACAGACCAATGAGCACTCAGATCACGAGGAGCCGAGCAGTGCCGGATCTCATCCATGACCTGGTAAATGACCGAATACAAACGCTCCACCGCGAGGCGGAGCACCAACGCCTCCTTCTGCGCGTGAGTCGCGTGCAGCGGGCGCGGCGCGAGGTCAAGCGGGCGAACGATCGCCTCCGCGAGGCCCTGAGCCGCCACATCTGATCTGGGAGATCCTGCCGCCGGCGCAGGATCTCCCAGATCCCTCGAGAGAGCCGGGCGCTCCCAGCGCCCGGCTCTTCCCCGTTCAAAGCCCGTTCTCTGTACGCCCGCACCTCCGCCTCGGCCCGTGCGCGGCCACTTCGGGCGAGGCGTTGCGTCTCTTGAGGGGTGGGGCTGCCGTGCGCTCGCGCTTGTGCGCGGTCGCTTCGGGCGGGCGTTGCGTCTCTTGAGAGGTCGCGCCGCCATGCGCCCGCGCTTGTGCGCGGTCGTTTCGGGCGGGGTGTTTCGTCTCTTGAGAGGTGGGGCTGCCGTGCGCTCGCGCCCGTGCGCGGCCACTTCGAACCGCGCGTCGCGCTTCTCGACGGGTCGGCCGTCGCGCGCCCGTTTTCTGCCTCTTCGGCTCGTACGCGATTACTTTGCACGGGGGCGTTGCGCCTATTGAGGGAGTGGCCGTCGCGTCCGCAATTCCGTTTCCTCGGCTCGCACGCCTGAGCCCCACGACGTGGGTCCGATTTCACGGCATGGGTCCGGCCTGATGGTTCGGGACCCGGCCCTGCGGCGTAGGCCCCATTCTGACCGACTGCGAGCCCACCGGCGCCTGTTCAGCACCCTGGAGGGGGATGTGCTGACCATCGGCGCCGGTGGGATCACCGTGCACGAGCGCAGGTGTGTGCACGGGCATGGTGGCCCTGAACCGGTCGCGCGGCGTGGACCTCAGACCGGGCCATGGGCATTGCGGCCTAGAACCGGCCACGCGGCTTCAGCAGCTCGGATCGGCTACGGGAGTCACAGCCCCGAAACCAGCCACGAGTATCACCGCCTTGGATCGGCCACGGGAATCACACCCCGGACCGGCGTGTCACGGCCTAAGCCGGCTACGGGCATTGCGAAGTCGAACCGGGCGAGAGCCCATGCGTGCGGAGCCCGCGACCCCAGCGCCCGCGCCCGCGACCCCAGTGCCCGCGCGACGGCGGGGGTGGCGGCGCGTAGGCCTGCGCTCGCCAGTGCGGCGGCGGTGGGCAGGCGCGCGGGTCGACGCATTCGGATCCCCTCGATACGGTAACGACTTGCACTCGTATCATTACACAGAGCAGTCGGAAATCAATACGGCGCCAGTAAAATCCGTGTGTCCGTCAATGAGCCACCGCGTGCCCGCCAACGGCAGGGTGATCCACGGACGGGCTAACCGATGGCCAGGGCCTCGTCGTTGGGGTCGTCGGAGAAACCCGGGACCCAGCGGATCACCTCGTCGCGGAAGCGAGCCGTGGCGCCCAGCTGACACAGGACGCCGATCCCGGCGGCATGGACCCGGTGTATGAGCACGTACGAAGGCGGGAGGTTGAGCTGGCGGACCACGTTCGTGGGGCGGAGGTCCGTGACGCTCGCCGCCTGAGCCTGCAGCCACTCCCGGCTGAACGTGAACTCCTCCACCGCCGTCGGCTCCACGTACGGCGCCAGAAAGGCCCGCAACGCGTCAGGATCGATCTCTATGTCGTCGCGGATGAAGCCTTCCCGGCGCAGGCCCGCCATGACGGTCTCCATGTCGCCGTGGTTGAAGATGCGCGTCAGCTGGCCGAACATCTTGGGGTAGCCGTCAGGCAGGCGGTTGACCGCGCCGAAGTCAAGAGCGCCGAGCCTGCCGTCGGGCAGCATGCGGAAGTTGCCGGGGTGCGGGTCGGCGTGCAGCATGCCGACCCGTGCGGGGGAGCAGAACAGGAAACGTACGAAGAGTAATCCCGCGCGGTCGCGCTGCTCCTTGGTGCCGTCGGTGATGACGCGGGACAGCGGGGTGCCGTCCATCCATTCGCTGACCAGCACCATCTCGTTGGCCGCGACCACGTCGGGGACGTGGAAGTCGGGATCGTCGTCGAACTCGAGGGCGAACGCGTGCTGAGCCTCCGCCTCGCGCAGGTAGTCGAGCTCCTCGGCGATCCTTTCGCGCAACTCGGCCAGCACGGCCTTCACGTCGAGGCCGGGCAGCATCACGCCGAACAGCTTGCCCAGCCGCGCCAGTTGCGTGAAGTCGCCGAGCAGTGCCTTGCCCGCACCCGGATACTGGATCTTGACGGCCACCTCCCGGCCGTCATGCCACACGGCCTTGTGCACCTGGCCGATCGACGCGGCGGCCGTCGGCTGGTCGTCGAACGACAGGAAGTTCTCCCGCCAGTCGTCGCCGAGTTGCTCGGTGAGCACCTTGTGGACGGTGGACACGGGCAGCGGGGGAGCGGCATCCTGCAGCTTGGTCAGCGTGGCGCGATAAGGGCCGACGATCTCCTGCGGCAGCGCCGCCTCGAAGATGGACAGGGCCTGACCGAGCTTCATCGCGCCGCCCTTGAGCTCGCCGAGCACCTTGAAGATCTGCTCGGCCGTACGCTGCTGGAGCTCCTGCGCCACGAGCTCGGCGGACTTGCCGCCGAGCCTCTTGCCCAGCCCGAGGGCTGCGCGGCCGGCGAATCCGAGTGGAAGGGTGGCCAGCTTTGCGGAGCGCGTGACAGCACGACGCGGAAGATCGCTCACACTGATGCGCGGAACCTCGGCGAGGTACCGCTTCCCCCCTTCATGGTCATCCTCTGAGCACGTCAATCGCGGTTAGGAGACATGACCATTCTTAGCGAATAAGGATTGTTTCGCATACAACGACATTGCGGGTGTGCCTTCCAAGACCGCCTCTTCCAGCGCCAATCAGGCGTAACGTCCATTGTGCCGTTGGTCACAACCGGCTCCTTGCCATCGAGGTAAGCAAGCGCATGACCGGTCGCCTCGGCCGCGACCACCGCCGCCAGTGTGGAGTCGCAGGCGATCTCGCCCGGCGGATAGCCACCCAACCTGGCGGTCACGATCGGCCATCCAGGGTCACGATCCCGCCGCGTCAGATCCAGACAGTGCAGGCACGCCGTCTTCCCCGGCGTGACCAGCGGCCCCACGATCCCATGCCCCTCGAAGGCCGACGCCAGAAGATGCGGGATGCCGAGCGAGGTCAGCTCGTTGACCAGCACTCCGTCGAGGGGCGCGACGGGCGCGAGTATGACGAGATCAGGCCGATCCGACTTGTCCCCGAGATACGGCCCTCCGGCCAACGCATTGACGGACGGCCTCACTGCCTCCCCATCTTCGGCCTCCAGGCCGTCCGACCGCTTATCGGACCCGCGCACCCGCTTCAACGGCCCGGTTGGGGCGTGGCATGCCTCCTCCGCACCCGTGGTGGACGGCCCGTTCTCCGGAGAGGACTGCATCCTGCCTGCAGTGCGCGGCCCGTCCTCCGTGGCGGACCGCGGGTTGCCGACGGGGAATGAGACGGCCTCCGCCGAGGACCGCATCCTGCCCTTGGAGGACGGCAGTGTACGTGCGGTGGACGGCACGGCCTTTGTGAGGAAGGAGGCGGCGCCGGCGGTGGACGGCACGGTACCTCCGGTGGAGGGCACGGTGCCCCCGGCGGACGCCGCTTGTGCTGCGCTGCTGGAGTGCATGGCCTGTGTGGGGTTGCTGGAGTGCGCGACCTGTGGTGGGTTGCTGGAGAGCGAGGCTTGGGCCGGGCTACCGGAGCGCGGGGCTGGTGCTGGGTTGCCAGAGTGTGCTGGGCGGCCGGAACGCGTGGTTTGGGGGGTGTTGGTGACGCGTGCGTTCTGGGGCGATCGTGTGGGCGGCGAAGCCGGTGGAGGTGTGGTGCCGCGGGCCTCGACGGTATGTGACGCGTCCGTGGACGCGACAGATGTGTGGCCACCAGACGTGAGCCGCCTCACGACGGCCACTGCGCCGGCCTCGCGAGGGAGACCGACCTCCGCCCACGTCAGCCCACCGGGTGTGATGTCGCACGGCCGGGCGGTGCCTGGGTCGAACACTCGGATGTTACCGACCCCGGCGGCGGCGAGGAGGGCGACCACTTGCGCGCCTACCCGGCCTGCCCCATAGACGCGCACCCGCTGCTCCCTGCGGCGCCCGAAGAGGGCGATCGCGCCGTCCGGAGCGGTGGAGGCGAGGTCGAGGGCGTCGAGGTCTGGTCTCAGGCGGTCTCGCTCGGCCAGGGAGAGATCGGCGAGCGGCGCGGGGCTTGTGGCCGCGTCGTGGAGGGCGCCTTGTACGGCGAGCTGCTCCAGCAAGGTTTGGGCACGGATCTCGTCCAAGCCCGCGGCGGCCGCTTCCGCCAGGACGCACTCCAGGTCGCGAGTGCCGTCAAGGCTCTCAACCCACCGGCGGACGGCCGGGGTCAGGCCGCTCAACATGACGGCCCGGAGGGGGTGCACGCCGTATTGGAGGGTGTGCTCGTCGCGGATGATGCGCCGGAGGGCGGGCTTCACACGTGGCCTCATGGCGGGAAGGTTTCCATGCCCGAGCAAGATCCCGAGCCGGTTCGGCGGTGGCTGTGGATAACTAAGGCGCCTGAGGCGGCCTGTGGACAGCAGATGGCCGGGACAAGCAGGTCAGAGGGTTGATGAGCGGGCATATCCGCGGTTGAGTGGGCGAGCTCGCTCAGCGTCGGTCAGGGGAGGTCGGGGGAGGGCGGGCATGGCAGCCCGGCGCCCCTGCGTCTCGGGAGAGCCGGCACGGGAGATGTCACTCAGCCGACCGCATCCCCACCGGAAGCGCAGGCAGCAGATAAAGATCTGGTAAATCAATCTTTCCCGGAAAATGATCCAATGTCGGAAGTGGGCGCGATCACTGCGAAGATCGCCTAGAACGTGCCAACCCCCACAAGGCCCGCCAAAGTACGTCTGAACCAAGACCATCAACGCCTGGAAGCCGCGCTGAGGTGGGAATCCTCAGGGCGTCCGTGACCACGGCCACCAGCAGGATGATCCAGGTCAGGTGGCGCATCGGGAAACGGCGCCTGCCCAAATTCACCGGCTCTTAATCATCTGACCAGCAGAAACAACGTCCACCCTCTGTGGAATTTCGCCAGGGTCGGCTACCGTGCATATGTGCCCCCCGAGACAGTCGAGGTTCGTCGCAGTTCTCGTCGCCGGCGTACGGTCTCCGCCTACCGCGACGGCGACAAGACGATCGTGCTCCTGCCCGCCTGGCTGAGTGGCGAAGACGCAGATGAATGGGTGAGCCGGATGCTGGATCGGCTGGCCGCGAAGGAACGCCGGCGAAGGCCCACCGACGAGGCGCTGCTCGAGCGAGCCAAGGAGCTGTCGGCGAGATATCTCGACGGCATGCCGGAGCCAGCGAGCGTGCGCTGGGTCGACAACCAGCAGCACCGCTGGGGCTCGTGCACCCCGGAGAACGGCACGATCAGAATCTCGACCAGGCTCAAGGGCCTGCCCGAATGGGTCATCAACTATGTGATCATCCATGAGCTGGTGCACCTGCTGGTGCCCAGTCACGGGGCCAAGTTCTGGGCGCTGGTAGAACAGTATCCCAAGGCAGAACGCGCGCGCGGGTTTCTGGAGGGATTCTCGGCCGCGGCCCACACGGCACCGGAGGAGTGTTGACGCGCATCGCCGCGGTCCTGGTACGACAGCGCATGGCACAGGCGGCGCCCCCCGGCGTGGACGCCGGCGAATTCCTCGAAGCGATGGCGGAGGACACCTACGAGATGGTCGCGGGGCTCGAGCTCGTCACCCCGGTCCTGATCACCAGCGTTCCCGAGCTGGAGGAGATCGTCTGGCCCGGCACCGAAGTGATCACGATAAAAGATGACGAACCGCTGAAAATCATCCTTCAACGCCTCAACGCCGACCAGGCGGCCGTGATCAGCGCCGACGCCCCCGACCTGCCGCCCCTTCTCGTCGGCAAGCTGTTCAGAGAGCTGGGCAGGGCCGAGATCACGATCTGCCCGGCGGAGAACGGCGGCGCCGTGGCCATGGCCTGCGCGCTCCCCGCCCCCGCATGGGCCGACCCCGACCTCGACGACGCGGACATCGTGACCACCCTGCGGGCTCAGGCCCCCGGCCCCCGCAAGGTCGCCACGACCCCGGGCTGGCACCGCCTGCGCACACGCGAAGACGTCGAACGTCTCGACCCCGGCCTCGAAGGCTGGGACAACACGAGGGCGCTGGTCAGGGCACGGTGAGCTCGGCCAGGACGGCGCGATGGTCGGTCCTCGGCACGTCGCGCACGCTGACCTCCTTCACCCCCACCCGCTCATCCACCAGCACATGGTCGATCGTGATGATCGGCGGCACCCGCTTGTTCGCCGGCCACGTCGGTATCAGCCCTGCCCCCACCGTGTCGGCCGCGTCCTTGTAGCCGCGGGCCAGCAGCCCCCGCAGGGCGGCGTGGTCGAGCGAGGCGTTGAAGTCACCCGCGATGATCCGGATCCGGTCCGGTGAGACGGACGGAAAGGCGGCGAGAGCCTCGTTCCACTCGATGACCTGGGGCCCCAGTGGCGGAAAGGGGTGCGCGTCGATGAACTCGATCGGCTTCCCGCCCGGCAGCGAGACCAGCGCGGCGGGCATCTGGTGCCCGACCGGCGGCATCAGGCCCGGCAGCGCCTCCAGCGGGTGCTTGGAGTAGAGCCCGCTCCCTCCGGCGCTCCACTCGGGGAGCAGCACCCGGTGCGGCATCACTTCTTCGAGGCCGGCCGCGTCCAGGTCGGAGACCGCCCCGGGCGTCAGCTCCTGCGTGCTCAGCACGTCGGGGTTGAACTCGCGTACCAGCTTCATGATCGTCACCGCGTCGGCCCTGCCGAACAGCATGTTGATCGTCATGACCCGGAAGGGCCTGCCCGCCGTGGCCTCGGCCGTGCCCAGCGCCCTGGGCAGCACGCTGAAGCCGAGCGCGGCCGTGGCCAGCAGCGCGACGGCGGTCGCGGCGCGCTTGCGCCCGACCGCGGCGATCAGGAGGGGGACCAGTGAACCCGCCGCGGCGTACGGGGTGGCGGTCATGATCTGCGTGGGCAGCGAACCCCGCTCCAGCCCCGCCACCCTGACCACGGCCCAGGCGGCGAACGGGGTCACGGCCAGCCACGTCAGCGCCGTCCCAGGGAACTTCCTGCGCTTGCGCCCAGGTGTCACGATCGTGCCGCCGACGGCAGAAGTCTCCACGCAACCCCCTCCTGGAACGACGCAAAGGACTCTAGCCGAGCGCGCGTGAACCCGAGCTAAGCGCGGCCTGTCCGCGTGCGGCCAATCGCCGCGTCGCCTCGTCGGAGAGTTCGGGAATGCCGTCGACGGGGAACCAGCGCAGATCCAGCGACTCCTCGCTGATCACCGCCTCGGCGCCGGGAGGGGCCACGGCCGCGTATTCGACGTCGAGATGCCAGCTGTGCGGCGGATGGCACCACACGACGTGCTTGTCCACCGCGAGCGGCCCAGGCAGCAGCTCAAGCCCAGAAATTCCCGACTCCTCCCATGCCTCCCGCAAAGCAACCTCCGCGAGCGACATGTCGGAAATCTCGCAGTGGCCACCCATGGGCAGCCACATCTTGGCCTTCGGATGCAGCGTGAGCAGCACCTGCGAGCCGTCGTGCGACAGGACCGCCGTCGTGGCCGTCAGATGCCCCGGTACGCACTCACGCAGCATCGCGTCGTCGTACGAGCGCAAATGCTCCAGGAACTCCACCCGCAACGCCTCTTCCCCGGGCGTGGGCGCGTTCCACGCGGACAGCACCGCCACCGCGTCGCCGTGCAGGCTCAACTCTGGTCGCCCTCGTCGTCCGGCTTCCTCTCCAGCTCGGAGATGTCCCAGGCCGCCTCGCCACGTACGAACGCGTCGGGATCGTCGAGATCGTCGGCCGTCGGCATGAGATCGGGGTGGCCCCACAGCGCGTCGCGCCCGTCGAGCCCGCGCGCGCTCTCCAGCGCGCGCCACAGCGCCGCCGCCTCGCGCAGCCTCCGGGGCCGCAGCTCCAACCCCACCAGCGTGCCGAACGTCAGCTCGGCGGGCCCGCCGGTCGCGCGCCGCCGGCGTACGGTCTCCGCCAGCGCCACGGCGGAGGGCAGCTTGCCCTCGGCCGCCCGGTCGACCACGGTGGCCACCCACCCTTCGACCAGGGCGAGCATCGTCTCCAGCCGCGCCAGCGCGGCCTTCTGCCGCTCGGTCTCCTCGGGCTTGAGCAGGTTGCCCCCGCTCAGCGCCTCCTGGATCGCCTCGGGGTTGTTGATGTCGAGACCGCGGATCTGCTCTTCGAGCGCCGAGGTGTCGACCGTTATGCCCTTGGCGTACTCCTCGACCGCGCCCAGCAGGTGGGAGCGCAGCCACGGGACGTGCTGGAACAGCCGGTGGTGTGCGGCCTCGCGCAGCGCCAGATAGAGCCTGATCTCGTCGGACGGGATCTCCAGGCCCTCGCTGAAGGAGGCGATGCCCCCAGGCAGCAGCGCGGCCGTGTCGGACAGCGGTAGGCCGATGTCGGTGGTGCCGACCACCTCGCGGGCCAGCGAGCCGAGCGCCTGCCCGATCTGCTGGCCGACCATCATGCCGCCCATCTGCTTGAGCATGCCGAGCAGCGGCCCGGCCATCTGCTGGGCCTCTGGAGGCAGTCCGGAGCCGCCGAGCGCGCCGCCCATGGTCTCGACCATGCGCTCCGCGATCGGCTCGCAGAGCTTGCGCCAGATCGGGACGGTGTTCTCGATCCACTCGGACCGGCTCCAGGCCTGCGGGTTCGACACGCCGCTCGGCAGCGTCGTCGATTCGTTGAGCCAGAGGTCGGCGAGGCTCAGCGCCTCGACGATCTGGCGGCGTTCGCCCTCCATGACGCTCGGGTCGCCCTGGGCGACCACGGCGTGGCGGGCGATGTTCTTGGCCATGTCCCAGTTGACAGGGCCTGAACCCTGCGGCGCCGACAGCATGTCGGCGAACTGGCGCATCGCCTGAGCCATCTGCTCAGGGTTGCCGAACATGGCGAACGGGTTCTCGTTAGGGTCGTTTTCGCGACCTGGCAGGTCAGTCACCGCTCTACCTCGTGCAGGATGGAGGAGTCCACATCCGCCACGTTAGTCGTCCTACGGCGGATCAGTGCAAAGTGAGGACCTGGTGCCTACCTCGAAACGCCCGCGCGAACCCGTAGTAGCCGTCACGGGAGCGGCTTCCGGCCTAGGCCGCGAGCTGCTCGCGAGGCTCGTATCCGCCTCGGATTTCCGCAGAGTGGTGGCCATCGACGAGGAGCGCGGCGACATTCGGGAAGCCACGTGGAGAGTGATCGACGTACGGGATCCGCTCTTGGCGAACCGGATCTCCGACATCGATGTCCTGGTCCATCTGGCCGGTGACTACGCCGTCGACTCCGACCCAGGTGAGCGGCGCGCGTACAACCTCCGAGCCGCCCAGACGGTGCTGACAGCCTCCGCGGCGGCACGTGTGCGCCGTGTGGTGCTGGTCACGAGCGCGATGGTGTACGGCGCCGCGCCCGACAACGAGGTGCCCCTGCCCGAGGACGCCCCGGTGGCGGCCGAGCCCGACACCGGCGTCGTGGGCGACTTCCTGGAGATCGAGTCCCTGGTACGCAGGTCGCTGCGCAGCCACCCCGGCCTGGAGATCACGGTGCTGCGCCCGGCCGCCGTCGTCGGCCCAGGAGTCGACACGGTCATCACCCGTCACTTCGAATCGCCCAGACTCCTGACCGTCAAGGGCTGCAGCCCGCACTGGCAGTTCTGCCACATCGACGACCTGGTCTCGGCGCTGGAGCTGGCCGCGCGCGGCGGGGTCACTGGTGTGGTGGCCGTCGGCTCCGACGGGTGTCTGGTGCAGGACCAGGTGGAGGAGCTGTCCGGCATCCGCAGCCTCGAGCTGCCCGCGGGGCTGACCTTCGGCACGGCCCAGCGGCTCCACCGGCTCGGCATCACCCCGGCACCCGCGACGGACCTGCACTACGTCGTCTATCCGTGGGTCGTCGACTGCGCGGCACTGCGCGAGGCGGGCTGGAAGCCGTCGTGGACCAACGAGGCCGCTTTCGCACAGCTTCTGGAGCTGCGCGAGAACAGGACGACCGTGGTCGGCCGGCGACTGCCCGTCAAGGAGGCCACGCTCACCGCCGCGGGAGCCACCGTCGCCGTCATCGGCACCGCCGCGATCGTCCGGCAGGTACGTAAAAAGCGGCGCCAATGAGAAATCTGCTAAGTGGACTGCCGCTACGGACCGGACCTGGCGCGGCCGTCGGGCGGCAGCCCACCGAGCAGGTTTCTCATTGGGTAGGCTCCCTTTCTGTGGACGTCATCCGGTTGCTCGGCATTCGTGACACGCCCCTCTCCGTCGACGAGGTGCTGGCCGCGGTGGGAGACCACGCCGCCGGCGGCACCACCCTCTTCGTGGGCACCGTCCGGGAGCAGGACCACGGAAAGCCGGTGACCAGACTTTCCTACTCGGCGCATCCCTCGGCGGAGGCCGAGCTGCGGCAGGTGGCGGAGAAGATCGCCGCCGACTTCCCGGTGACGGCGCTGGCCGCCGTTCATCGCGTGGGCGACCTGGAGCTGGGTGAGGCGGCCGTCATCGTCGCGGTGGCCGCGCCCCACAGGGACGAGGCGTTCAGGGCCTCGCGCCGGCTGATCGACGACCTGAAGTCGCAGGTCCCGATCTGGAAACATCAGGCGTTCGCCGACGGCGAGACCGAATGGGTCGGCGCCGCCGAATAAGCTCATCGACATGTCACGACGCGCCCTGACCCTGCTGCTCGCGGGTTTCCTCGTGCTCGCGCTCGGCGTGGTGGGCGCGTTCAGGCCCGTCCCGTACGTCGTCCTGAGCCCCGGCCCGACCGAGAACACGATCGGCGAGGTCGACAAGAAGCCCGTTATCTCGATCAAGGGGCGGCCGACCTATCCCACCAGCGGTGCGCTCAGCCTCGTCACGGTGGCCTACCAGGGTGGCCCGGCCGCCCAGATCGACCTGCTGACGGCGTTGCGCGGCTGGATCGACCCGACCGTCGCGGTGGTCCCGCAGGAGACCATCTTCGCGCCCAACCGCGACCCCAAGGAGGTCGAGCAGGAGAACACGGTCGAGATGACCAACTCGCAAGACTCCGCCACCGCCGCCGCGCTCAACGAGCTCAAGATCCCCTACAGCACGGTCGTGACGGTCGTGTCCACAGAGAAGGGCAAGCCCGCCGAGGGCAAGCTCGCGAAGGACGACGAGATCAACGCCGTCGACGGCAAACCGGCGAAGACCGTCGACGTCGTAGGCGAGGCGGTCAAGGCGCACAAGCCCGGCGAGAACGTGGTCTTCAACGTCACAAGGGGCGGAAAAAAGCTCGACGTCACCGTGCCGACGGTGGCGGGCCCCAAGGGGCAGACCCTCGTGGGCGTGCTCATGCAGGCGAAATACAAGTTCCCGTTCGACGTCGACATCAACGTGGGAGACGTCGGCGGGCCGAGCGCGGGGCTGATGTTCTCGCTCGGCATCTTCGACAAGCTCACGCCCGGTGAGCTCACCGGCGGCAAGCTGATCGCGGGCACCGGCACGATGGAGCCGTCCGGCCAGGTCGGCGCGATCGGCGGCATCGCGCAGAAAATGGTCGGCGCCAAGAACTCTGGCGCGACCGTCTTCCTCACCCCCGCCGACAACTGCGCCGAGGCCATGAAGGCAGTGCCCGACGGGCTCCGGCTGGTCAGGGCCGACACGATGCACGACGCGGTGCAGGCGCTCGATGCGCTGCGGACGGGTAAAGGAAACGTGCCCGCATGTGAGGCCGGATGAAACTTCTGGCGCCTGCCATCCGTTAGCCGTAGCGCTGGCACCGCGGTGTAGGTTGCCAGACACGGACCGTTTTTTCATCACGACGAGGGGTTGGCCTTGAGCTTCCGGACCCCAGGAGCCGGCCGGGCGATGCGCTTGCCCCGCCGACCTCGACTGCTTCTGCCTGTCGCGATCGCTCTTGTGGCGATCGTGGCGTTGTTTTTCCTATTTTCTGGGATTTATACCGACTATCTGTGGTTCGACGCCACGAACTACACGTCGGTCTTCACTGGTGTGCTGCTGACCCAGATCGTGCTGTTCCTGGTCGGGGCGGTGCTGATGGTCGGCATCGCGGGCGGCAACATGTTGCTGGCCTTCCGGATGCGCCCGATGTTCGGGCCGGCGATGTTCGGCGGTGGCAGCGGCGCCGACCGCTACCGCATGGCGCTCGACCCCCACCGCAAGCTGATCTTCATTGTCGGCATGGGCCTGCTCGCTCTCTTCTCCGGCTCCTCGTTCGCCGGGCAGTGGGAGACGTGGCTTGAGTTCGTCAACGGGGTGTCGTTCGGCAAGCAGGACAAGCTGTTCGGGCTGGACATCTCGTTCTACATGTTCGACTACCCGTTCATCCGGATGGTGCTGAACTTCCTGTTCACCGCCGTGATCATCTCGATCGTGCTGGCGGCGATCACCCACTACCTGTACGGCGGGTTCCGGCTGCAGTCGCCCGGCGTGCACGCCTCCAGGGCGGCGCGCACCCACCTGTCGGTGCTGCTCGGCATCTTCCTGCTGCTCAAGGCCGTCGCCTACTGGTTCGACCGCTTCGGCCTGGTCTTCTCCGACCGCGGCTTCGTCAACGGTGCCTCCTACACCGACGTCAACGCCGTCCTGCCGGCCAAGACCATCCTCGCGATCATCGCGCTGATCTGCGCCGCCCTGTTCTTCGCCGGCGTCGTGCGCCCCGGCGGCATGCTCCCCGGCGTCTCGGCCGGCCTGCTCGTGCTCTCGGCCATCCTGATCGGCGGCGTCTACCCGGCGCTGGTCGAGCAGTTCCAGGTCAAGCCCAACCAGCAGGGCAAGGAGGCCGCCTACATCCAGCGCAACATCGAGGCCACACGCGAGGCGTACAACGTCGACAAGACCGAGGTGGAAAACTACAACGCCGAGTCCGACCCCGCCAAGGTCCAGAAGGACGGAGACACCTCGGTCTCCGGGGTGCGGCTGCTCGACCCGGCGCTGGTGTCGTCGACGTACGAGCAGACGCAGCGCATCCGCGGCTTCTACAGCTTCGGCGACACGCTCGACGTCGACCGCTACCCCGACAGCACCGGCAAGCTGGTCGACCACGTCGTCGGCGTCCGCGAGCTGACCGGCCCGCCCGAGGGTCAGAACAACTGGATCAACAAGGCCCTCGTCTACACCCACGGCTACGGCTTCGTCGCCGCGCCGGGCAACCAGGTCGACACGAGCGGCCTGCCCGCGTACGACGCCAAGGACATGCCGGTCACCGGCCCGCTGACGACCTCCACCAAGCTGCGGGAGCCGCGCGTCTACTACGGTGAGGACCCGTCCTCGGCCGAGTACGTCATCGCGGGAGGCAACCCGAAGAACCCGCAGGAGCTCGACTACCCGAAGACGGGCGGCACGGGCCAGGAGAACACCACCTACACCGGGGGCGGGGTCCGCGTCGGGTCGTTCGTCAACAGGCTCGTCTACGCCGCCAAGTACGGCGAGGCGAACATCCTCCTGTCGGGCGACATCAACGACAGCTCCAAGATCCTGTACGTCCGCAACCCGCGTGACAGGGTGGAGAAGGTAGCGCCCTTCCTCACGCTCGACGGCAACCCCTATCCGGCGATCGTCGACGGGCGCATCACCTGGATCATCGACGGCTACACCACGTCCAACGACTACCCGTACTCGCAGAGCGAGAGCCTCGGCGACATGACGCGCGACACGTCCACCGACCGCCGCGTGATCGCCCAGCAGCCGACGGACAAGATCAACTACATCCGCAACTCCGTCAAGGCCACGGTCGACGCCTACGACGGCACGGTCAAGCTCTACGGCTGGGACACCAACGACCCGATGCTGAAGACCTGGAGCAAGGCGTTCCCCGGCATCATCCGCCCGGCCTCGGAGATGAGCCCCGACCTGCGCAACCACATCCGCTACCCGGAAGACCTGTTCAAGGTGCAGCGCTACACGCTGTCGCGCTACCACATCACCGACCCGGCCGCCTTCTACAGCGGCCAGGACTTCTGGAACGTCCCCGGTGACCCGACGCAGGGCGACAAGAACATCAAGCAGCCGCCCTACTACCTGACCACCACGATGCCGGGCGGCACGCCGACGTTCTCGCTGACGACCACGTTCGTGCCGCGCCAGGGAGGCGCCAACCTGTCGGCGTTCATGGCGGTCGACTCGTCGGCCGGCTCCGGGTACGGCCGGCTACGCATCTTGCGCATGCCGTCCAACTCGCCCATCCCGGGTCCGGGACAGATCCAGAACGCCTTCCAGAGCCGCCTCGCCGGTCAGCTCAACGTGATGGGCGTGGGCAGCTCGTCGCTGCGTTACGGGAACCTGCTGACGTTGCCGTACGCGGGCGGTCTGGTCTACATCGAGCCGGTGTACGTGCAGGTTGCCGCGGGCGGTGGCCAGGAGCCGTACCCGATCCTGCAGCGGGTCCTGGTGTCCTACGGCAGCAAGATCGGCGTCGGGCCAACTCTGGACCAGGCGCTCCAGGAGGTTTTCGGCGGCGAGCAACAGCAGCAGAACCCCACTGAGCAACAGCAGCAGACCGTCCCCAGCCAGACCAACACGGCGATCAACACGGCGATCGGCAACGCCAAGAAGGCGTACGAGGACGCGCAGAAGGCCCTGCAGTCCAGCCCGCCTAACTGGGATGCCTACGGTGACGCTCAGAAGCGGCTGGAGGAGGCGCTGAAGGCGCTGGAGGGGGCGAACCAGGCCACGCCCTCGGCGACCCCTTCTGCCACGCCCTCCGTCTCACCCTCCGCCTCACCGTCGGCCACGCCCTCCGCCCCGGCCTCGCCGTCGCCATCGCCTACGGGATCGCAAGCCGGAGGCACGTCCTAGCCCATTCAGTTTGCGCCCACCCCTCGCAGCCGACTAGTCTTTAGAACGCAAGGCGACGCGGGGTGGAGCAGTTCGGTAGCTCGCTGGGCTCATAACCCAGAGGTCGCAGGTTCAAATCCTGCCCCCGCTACCAATCCCAGAAGCCCGGGTCCGGAAACGGAACCCGGGCTTTTGCGCATCTCGGTCTTGGGGATGGACTTCCGTTGCCAGGGGGTCGGCCGTGTGTCTTTGCCCCTTTCGCATGAGGGCCGCCACCAGTGACTGCGGTCACATTGGGGCCGGCGGGAAGGCGGGATGTCCCAAGCACTGATGGGAGCCTGTATAGTTATTGATGACACACCGACGCGGGGTGGAGCAGTTCGGTAGCTCGCTGGGCTCATAACCCAGAGGTCGCAGGTTCAAATCCTGTCCCCGCTACTTACCCAGAGTCCCTGGTCACCGGATCATCCGGAGGCCGGGGACTTTGTCGTTTCCGCAGCCCTTGCCTGCCCTCAGCAAGGGTGATTACATCATTACATGACTGACGAAGCAGTGCCCACGCTGTACGAATGGGCAGGCGGCAGCGAGGCGTTCGAACGGCTGACCGAGGCTTTCTACCGGACCGTCGTCAAAGACGAGCTGATCGGCCCGCTGTTCGCCCACATGGACCCGGACCATCCGAAACATGTGGCGATCTGGCTCAGCGAGGTGTTCGGCGGGCCAGATCGATACACCAAGGAGCGTGGCGGTTATCCGAACATGCTCCGCCACCACCTCGGCAAGGCCATCACCGAGCCGCAGCGCCGCAGGTGGGTGAGCCTGCTCATGGACGCGGCGGACGAGGTGGGGCTGCCCGACGACCCCGAGTTCAGGGCCGCGTTCGCGAGTTACATCGAATGGGGCACCAGGTTGGCCAGGCACAACTCCCAGCCGGACGCCAAGCCTCCGCTGGAGGCGCCCGTGCCGCACTGGGGCTGGGGGGTCGCGCCGCCCTACCAGCCTTAACCTGGAGGAATGGGAGCCACGTCCCGCGGGATGCTGCGCGTTTACCTGGGTGCGGCACCCGGGGTGGGCAAGACGTACGCCATGCTGAGCGAGGCGCACCGCGCCCGCGAACGTGGCAAGGACGTGGTCGTGGGCTTCGTGGAGACCCACGGCCGCGCCAAGACCGCCCGTCTGCTCGAAGGGCTGGAGATCCTGCCGCGACGGACGATGTCCTATCGGGGCGCGACATTCACTGAGCTCGACGTCGATGCCGTCATCGCCCGCGCCCCCGCCGTGGCGCTGATCGACGAGCTCGCCCACACGAACGTTCCCGGCTCCCGCAACGCCAAGCGCTGGCAGGACATCGACGAAGTCCTCCACGCTGGGATCGACGTGGTCTCGACCGTCAACATCCAGCACCTCGAATCGCTGAACGACGTGGTCGACCAGATCACCGGCGTGCCACAGCGGGAGACCGTACCGGATGAGGTGGTGCGGCGTGCTGACCAGATCGAGCTCGTCGACATGGCGCCAGAGGCGCTGCGGCGCAGGATGGCCCACGGCAACGTCTATCCGCTCGAACGGGTCGACGCCGCGATGGCCAACTACTTCCGCGTCGGCAACCTGACCGCCTTGCGGGAGCTCGCCCTGATCTGGGTGGCAGACAAGGTGGACGAGCAACTCGACCGTTACCGTGCGGACCATGGCATAGCGGGCACCTGGGAGGCCCGCGAGCGCGTGGTGGTCGCGCTGACGGGAGGCCCGGAAGGCGACACGCTCATACGGCGGGCGGCCCGCATCGCGGCCAGGAGCAAGGGTGCGGACCTGCTGGCCGTGCACGTCACCAGCGCCGACGGCCTCACCTCCGCCGGCGACCCCACGAACCTGATCCGCCAGCGCACCCTCGTCGAGGACCTCGGCGGCTCCTATCACCAGGTGGTGGGCGACGACATTCCGCGCGCGCTGCTCGAGTTCGCCCGTGGCGTGAACGCGACCCAGCTCGTGCTGGGGGCGTCGAGACGGGGGCGCTTCGCGCAGATCCTCTCGCGTGGTGTGGGCGTGACCACGACGGCGATGTCGGGGTCGATCGACGTTCACATGGTCACGCACGAGGCCATCAGGAAGGGGCGCGAGCGGGCGCGGTCGAGGGCCGCGCTGACCCGCGGGCGACGGCTGTCCGGCTGGGGGCTGGCGCTGCTCGGCATGCCGCTGCTCACCGTCGCGCTCGGGCCGCTGGACCTGTCGCTGCCCAGCGATATCCTGCTCTTCCTGCTGCTGGTCGTAGGGGTCGCCCTGGTGGGCGGCATGTGGCCGGCCCTCACGGCGGCGGTGCTCGGATTCGGGCTGCTCAACTGGTTCTTCACGCCGCCGCTGCACACGTTGACGATCGCGGCGCCGGAGAACGTGCTCGCGCTGGCCATCTTCGTGCTGGTGGCGGCCATGGTCAGCGCGGTCGTCGACCTGGCGGCCAGGCGCAGCAGGGACGCGGCGCGCTCGCAGGCCGACGCCGAGGTGCTGTCCACGCTGGCGGGGCACGTGCTGCGGGGCGAGGCGGCGCTGCCGTCGCTGCTGGCCCGGATGCGGGAGACGTTCGGACTGATCTCGGTGACCCTGCTCGAACGCTCGGACGGTTGGAAGATCGTCGCCACCTCGGGTGGAGCGCCGTGCACGAGCCCGGGGACGGCCGACACCGACGTAGTGATCGACGACCGGCTCGTGCTCGCCGCCCACGGCCGGCTGCTGGACGCGAGCGATCGGCGAGTGCTGGAGGCGTTCGCCGCGGAGGCGGCCGTCGCGCTGCGCGAGCAGCGGCTGCGGGAGGCGGCCGAGCAGGCCGAGCCGCTGGCCGAGGCCGACAGGATGCGCACCGCCCTGCTCGCCGCCGTCAGCCACGACCTGCGTACTCCGCTCGCCTCGGCCAAGGCGGCGGTCGAGAGCCTGCGCAGCACCGATGTCACCTGGTCGGACGAGGACCGGTCCGAACTGCTGGCCACCGCCGACGAGTCGCTGATCAAGCTGGACCGGCTCGTCTCGAACCTCCTCGACATGAGCCGCCTCCAGGCGGGCGTGCTCGGCGTGCACCTGGAGCCTGTGGCGATCGAGGACGTCCTGCCGCGCGCCATCGACGACCTCGGCCCCCTGCGCGAGCGGATTCAGAGTGACCTTCCGCCCATGGTGCCGGAGATCATGGCAGACCACGCCCTGCTGGAGCGGGTGCTCGTCAACCTGATGGCGAACGCGATCCGCTACAGCCCCGACGACGAGCTCGTCCTCGTCAACGCGAGCTGGCACGGCGAGAACGTGGAGATCCGCATCATCGACCGGGGTCCCGGCATTCCCTCCGAAGCGCATGAAAAGGTGTTCATGCCATTCCAGCGGCTCGGGGACCGCGACACCCACACGGGCGTGGGGCTCGGCCTGGCGCTCTCGCGCGGTCTCACCGAGGCGATGGGCGGCGCGCTCGTGCTGGAGGACACGCCTGGAGGGGGCCTGACCATGACCATCTCGCTGCGGAGGCACGCATGACCCGCGTGCTGGTGGTGGACGACGAGCCGCAGATCCTGCGTGCTCTGCGCGTCAACCTGGCCGCCAGGCAGTACGAGGTGGCGGTCGCGCCCGACGGCGGCACAGCGCTGCGCCAGGCCGCCGACTGGCACCCCGACCTGATCATCCTCGACCTCGGCCTGCCCGACCTCGAAGGCGTTGAGGTCATTCAGGGCCTGCGCGGCTGGACCTCGGTCCCGATCATCGTCCTCTCGGGCCGTTCGGACAGCACCGACAAAGTGGATGCGCTCGACGCGGGCGCCGACGACTATGTGACGAAGCCGTTCAGCATCGACGAGCTGCTTGCACGCGTCCGCGCGGTGACCCGCCGCACGGGCCAGCCGGATGAGGAGGCCGCCACGGTGCGGCTGGGCGATCACGTGATCGACCTCTCCAACAAGACGATCTCCGGTGGGGTACGGCTGACGCCCACGGAGTGGCACTTCCTGGAGATCCTGCTGCGTAACCCGGGCAAGCTGATCAGCCAGCGCCAGCTCCTACGGGAAGTGTGGGGAGATTCGTACGAGAAGGAGACGCACTACCTACGCCAGTACATGGCCCAGCTCCGGCGCAAGCTCGAACGGGACCCCTCCCACCCCGTCCATCTGCTGACCGAGCCCGGGATGGGTTACCGGTTCCAGCCTTCTTCGTCGTAGGTCCTGATCATCGAGAACGCTTTGTGCGCGGCCCAGCCGAGGAGCACGAGCCCGAAGATCACTTGCACAATCTGCATCGGCAGGGAAGAGCTTGGATCGGCGTAAAGAACGACGCCAACCCACATCAGGCCGAATATCGCGACCAGTGCGACTGCCGCCCAGTTCAACCTCCGCTGCCACATACGCGCAGTCTTACAGCCGGGCGGCCAAGATGGGGTATGCCCCGAGTCGTCATCGGGTCAGTGGCCTAGTGCGGGAGTGCTCTCCTCATGCCGACGCAGCGGCGCAGGCGCATTCCGCGCGGGCGCTTTGGGACGGTGTCCTCCAGACACTCGAGCAGCGCCGCCGCCGTGCGGGCGTCTGACAGGATGCGCTGCACGGCCTCGCCGTCCTCCGGCAGCTGGCCGCGCTCGGCCAGCTCGTGCTTGAGGAACGCCAAGGGGTCGGGCGCCCCCACGGTGTCCGCCGCCACTGTCGCCCGCGCGGCCGTGAGGAGGCGCAGGTAGTGGGTGCGGAGCATGGCCTCGCGCAGGCGGGCGTGCTCGAGGTCGTCGATCAGGGTCCTGGCGATTCTCAGCAGGTCTCCGGCATGGGTCGCCTCGTCGGCGAGGAAGGCACGGATGTCGTCGAACTCCGAGCGGGTCATAGCGGACACCTCCGAGAGCGCAGTCTGCTCGTAGCTACTTCGTACCGGGTCGCGATTGCGGATGACTTGCTGACGGCTTGACGCCGGGGGTGCCGACCAGGGGGTCCTTGTGAAGGTTTGAGCGTTGCGTGGGGAGGGAAGGACATCAGGATTACCCAAGAGGCAGAAGTGGGCGCGACGGGCTGCTAGAGTTGCTTCTCGCAGGGCGGCCAAGGGGTTCCAGGAACCTCCGGAGATGCCCAGCGAATCCCACTACCTTCAGGCTCGTCCGACGGTGTTCGTATCACTTCGGATGGGCTGGTAAGTTAGAGGGGTTGTCCCGGAAACGGGGCGGCACGGCTTAATTTCTGCAGATCGAGCAAGTCGGGTCAATTTGACAGGGACTTGAACGGCTGAAAGAATTAAGACACAACGAAATGAACGCCTCCGAGCGAAAAGCCTGAATGGTTTCGAGTGAGGGTGTACGCGTCCGTTTCTTGAGAACTCAACAGTGTGTTAAAAGCCAGTGCATGAGATTTACATGCATGACCCCGTCTTTTTGACGGATAGCTCGGATTGATTTCCGGACAGACATTGTTTGGAGAGTTTGATCCTGGCTCAGGACGAACGCTGGCGGCGTGCTTAACACATGCAAGTCGAGCGGAAAGGCCCTTCGGGGTACTCGAGCGGCGAACGGGTGAGTAACACGTGAGCAACCTGCCCCTGACTCTGGGATAAGCCCGGGAAACTGGGTCTAATACCGGATATGACGCGCTTCTGCATGGGATGCGTGTGGAAAGATTTTTCGGTTGGGGATGGGCTCGCGGCCTATCAGCTTGTTGGTGGGGTAGTGGCCTACCAAGGCGACGACGGGTAGCCGGCCTGAGAGGGCGACCGGCCACACTGGGACTGAGACACGGCCCAGACTCCTACGGGAGGCAGCAGTGGGGAATATTGCGCAATGGGCGGAAGCCTGACGCAGCGACGCCGCGTGGGGGATGACGGCCTTCGGGTTGTAAACCTCTTTCAGCAGGGACGAAGTTGACGTGTACCTGCAGAAGAAGCGCCGGCTAACTACGTGCCAGCAGCCGCGGTAATACGTAGGGCGCAAGCGTTGTCCGGAATTATT
>NZ_JBFAMX010000049.1:0-35412 GCF_040659615.1 Nonomuraea sp. NPDC049784 | reverse complement strand
CCGCGGCGAGGAATCCGGCCATCGCCAGCGCGACCAGCGCCGCGCCCGCGCTCATGCGCACGGGATCGGCGGGTCCCGCCAGGCCGGAGATCACGGTGGACAACGGCCGGCCGATCACCGCGATGAGCATCACCAGGCCGAAGCCGGAGACGTACCGATCGAGGAGGCCGGCGGGGGCTCGGCCGCGCGAACGGAGGTACGCCCGCACCGCCCCCACGCTTCCTTCTGCCCCGTTCACCCGCCCACCGCTTCCGAGCACTTACCGGGAAAGACCATCACGCCACCACGTTTGTCCGACCTCAGGACGCCCGATCCCAATGCGCCTGCCGCCATGCGGCGGCGGACGCGGGGCCTCGCGCCGGGGATGTCGGCGCTCACGCGGCCACCCCTGAGGGCGAGATCTGCCGGGCGTGGGTGGCCAGGCCCTGGTCGTGCGTGGCCATGATCACTGTGCCGCCCTCGCTTGCGTATTCGCTGAGCAGATCAGCCAGCCGGGCCCGGAAATCGGTGTCCAGGCCGCGCTCCGGCTCGTCCAGCAGCAGCAAGGTGCTGGGCCTGAGCAGTGTGGCGGCCAAGGAGAGACGCTGGCGCTGGCCGGTGGACAGGTTCAGCGGCGGCGAGTCGGCCCGCTCCGCCAGCGCGAACACCTCCAGCGCCGCCTCGACCGTCATGCGAGCCCGGGCGTGCACGGCTCCCATGAGTTCCAGGTGCTCGCGGGCGGTGAGCCCCGGATACCAGGCGGGCTCGTCGCCCAGCAGCGCGACTTGACGCCAGAACGCGGCATCATCGGCAGGCGGCTCTCCGAGCACCCGCACCTCGCCCGAGGTGGCGGGCTGCAGCCCGGCCAGGCAGCGCAGCAGAGTCGACTTACCGGATCCGTTCGGGCCGACCACGGCCACGATCTCGCCCGTGGACACGGTCAGCTCCATGCCCCGCAGCACGGGGTTACCACCGAGTTCGACCGTGAGGTCGTGAACACTGATGATCGAGTCGTACACCGTTCGAGCGTAGCCACTGGCACGAGCGATCGTGGGCGCCGGCGATCACGAGGGTTTTTGTCGGTGCCGTCGCCTACTTTTATTCCGAACACCAGTGCGACTGGAGGGTGACATGACTGCTTCTGAGCGATTTGAGCGTGCCGCCGTGTTGGGGGTCGCTGTGGCGGAGGAGACTCGACGGCTGCTACGGCTCCACCTGACTCCGGGCGAAGAGGGGGACGACGGCACGGTGCTCGTCGATGTGCCCTATCCCGATGCAGTCGTGGTGACGGCGCTGCTCGACGTGGCGGCGGAGTGTTTCGGCGAACGGGGCGACTCGGTCGAGGAGACCAGGCAGGCGGCGTTGGAGACGTTGTTACAGCTGGCAGGGTTCGACGGCGAGTCCCAGCTCAACTCGGGCTGAGCCGCGGCCGCGTCCGGGGCGACACCAGCTCACTCCTTTTGCCGCCCATGACCCGTCCATGCTCCCTCAGTGCGGGCGCGCTATGCCGTGGCGGAACGCGTAGGTGACGGCCTGCGCTCGGTCACGCAGGTGCGCCTTGGCGAACAGGTTGTTGATGTGGGTCTTGACGGTGGCCTCTGTGATGTGGAGGCGGGCGGCGATCTCGGCGTTCGAGAAGCCGTCGGCGATGAGGGCCAGCACCTCGCCCTCACGACGGGTCAGCCCGTCCGGGAGCTCGTCACGGCGCGCTCCTGGAGCCGGCGAGGCAGGGGCCGTGGGCGCGGGGGCAGTGGTTCTGGCAGGAGGGACGGGGGTCGTGGCGTGTGGGGGTGGGGATGTCGACATGGTGTCCAGGAGGCGGCGTTGGACGGTGGGGTCGAGTTGGGCGTCGCCGCGCATCACCGTGGCGACGGCTCTGGCGATGTCGTCGGAGTCCGCGTCCTTGGTGAGGAAGCCGCGCGCACCGGCCTTCAACGCGGCGAAGACGGACTCGTCATCGGAGAACGTGGTGAGCACGACGACCTGCGTGTCCGGGTACGCCGAGCGGATGCGCCCGGTGGCCTCGACGCCGTCCATGCGAGGCATGCGCAGGTCCATGAGCACCACGTCCGGCCGCTGCTCCTCGACGAGCCGGAGCGCCGCCTCGCCATCGCCCGCCGCACCGACGACCTCGATCTCGGGCAGCAGACCGAGCAGCAGCACCAGGCCCTCACGCACCACGGCCTGGTCGTCGACCACGATCACCTTGGTCATGGGGACGCCTCCGGGCCTCTCCTGCCGTCATGGCCGCCGACGCCAAGGGGAGGAGTGGCCCTGGTGGACGGAGAGGGTTCAGGGGGAGCGGTTGAGGTCATGACGGTACCTTCAGGTGGACCAGGAAGCCGCCGTCGTGTTCGCCTGCGGACAGCGTTCCGCCCAGTAGTTCAGCGCGTTCGCGCATGCCCACGAGGCCGTAGCCGCCCCCGGGGGAGCCCTTCTCCGTGGAGGCCGGGTTGGTGACGCGCAGTTCGCACCAGGGCCGGCCGAACTCGAGCTCGACCGTGGCCGGGCTGCCGGGGGCGTGGCGGCGTACGTTCGTGAGGGCTTCCTGGGCGGTGCGGACCAGGGCGAGCTCTGTTTCCGGCGGGAGGCGGTGCTGAGAGCCTGAGATGCGCAGCGTGCAGGCCTGGTGCGTGGTGCTCTCGAAGTCCTGCGCGAGCGTGCTCAGTGCAGCGGGGAGTGCGGGGGGATCCTCGCGTAGTGCCGCCACCGCTCGCCTGGCCTCCTCGAGCCCGGACTTGGCCAGGTCGCGGGCGTGGGTGACCCGTTCGAGCGCCTCGGCGGTCCGCTCCGCGCGCAGCAGCAGCTTGGCGCCCTCCAGGTGGACGAGCTGGGCCGAAAGGGAGTGGGCGAGGATGTCGTGGATCTCCCTGGCGATCCTGGCCCGTTCCGCGAGTACGGCTTCTCGCGCCTGGGCGGCTCTGGTGGCCTTGCGCTGTTTGGCCGCGTACGAAATCAGGAAGATCAGGCAGGTGCTGAGGATGAGGGGGAGGTCCTGGGAAGGTTTGCCGGCGATCTCGCCTGCCACGATCGCCCCCACGACGGCCAGCACACCGATGGGCAGCGCCTGGCGCAGGGAGAAGCGGGTCACGGCCAGGCTGACGCAGATGAGCAGGGCCGCGATGGCCGGGCCGCCTTGGGTCAGGGCGTTGAGGGCGAGGGAGAGGATTACGGCCAGGCCGAGGGCGATCAGGGCGACGGGCACGCCGAAGACGAGGAGGGGGCGCCGTGCCTCTGGTGGCGATGGGTTTCCGGCGTGCTGTGCACGCGGCGGTTCGTCGCCGGGCTGCTGGGCCGTCAGCGGTCGTTGGTTCCCGCGGGGATGTGCCTCCTGCGGAGGGTGGTCGCTGGGGTGGTGTGATTCGCGAGTGCGTTGGTTGGCGAGGGCTGACCCTGCCGGCGCGGGGTGGATGTGCCGTTGGTCATGGCCGGCCGCTTCGAGGCGACTCGCGGGGCGACGTGACCGCGGCGCCTTCCACAGAGGGAGGCTGCGGAGGCGCGACTGGATCCGCAGCGGGAGGGAGGGCTGTTGCTGAGGGGTGGTGAGCCAATCGGCCGGCCGCCGCGTCTCCCGGTTCGGGGGGCGGCGGATCGACAGGAGCAGGACGGTCAGCAGTGCGAGGGCCAGGGCAACGGTCATGAGGGTGATCGCCAGGGAGGTGCCGGTCAGGCCGGGCGCGGGGGTCGCTCTCATCTGGGCCACGACCAGCAGCACGATCGTCCCCAGCCGCAACGCGGTGGGGACGATTTCGGAGGGCGCACGCATCACCTCACGACGGTATCGGGTTGCCTGCCCGTGCCGGTAAGGGCGCGTCCCCTGCGGGCGACGAGGTACGCCTGAGCGCCGATGGTGAGCCCGACGAACAGCAGGACCCCGCTGGGGGAGGAGGTGAGGCCGAGGGCCTGACCGGCGAAGTAGAGGCCGACGCGGGTCGCGATCGAGGCCAGCCACGCCAGGAGGGTCCAGCCCGTGGCCCTCGACCAGGCGATGCCGGAGTCGTCCAGCCACACCCGTACGGTCGCCGCGCGCCACACACCGAGTGCGACGGCGACGACGGCCTCCACCACGAGCAGCCCAAGGCTGAGCGCGAGGTGACGGCCGTCGATGAGCCCGCCCGTGACGACGCCGACGACGATCATGACGGCGGCGGTGTAGAGGATGCCTCGCTTGGCCGTGGGGCGGGTTTTCATCTGGCGATAGACGACGAAGATCACGGCGAAGAGGACGACGAGGGACATTGGCATGTAATCCACGGGATTGACCGTAGGGATGAGAGGGGCGTAGAGGATCGGCCTGTGGGTTGAGAGCGAGGATCTCCACCCTGGGGTGGAGGCCGAGGTGAGGTGGAATTGGTTGGCCACGTGGAGGGGGCACGGGTTACCGTCCGAACATGCGCGTTCTCTCCGTAAATGTGGGCACAACGGTCGAGGCAGAGTGGGCGGGGAAGCTCGGGCGTACCGCTATCGACAAGCAGCGGGTCACGCACCGGGTGGAGGTGCTGGCCAACGGGCTCGCCGGTGACGAGCGGGCCGACAAGGAGCACCACGGCTCGCTCGATCACGCCGTCTACTCGTACGCCAGGGAGGACTACGACTGGTGGGAACGCGAGCTCGGGCGGGAGCTGCGTGACGGGCGGTTCGGGGAGAACCTCACCACGTCCGGCCTCGACGTCACCGGCGCCTTGATCGGTGAGCGGTGGCGGGTGGGCAGCGCCGTGCTGGAGGTGAGCGGGCCCCGGATTCCGTGCGTGGTGTTCCGCAACTGGATGGACGAGCCCGGATGGGTCAAGCGGTTCACGGAGGCGGGGCGGCCCGGGGCGTACCTGCGGGTGCTCGAGCTCGGTGAGCTGGGCACGGGGGACTCGGTGGAGATCGTCTCGCGGCCTGAGGCCGGAATCACGGTGGGCGACTGGTTCCGTGCCCGCCACGGGGACGCGGACGCGCTCCGCCGCATTCTGGCGGTTCCCGGGCATGATCCCGAGTGGGATCGCATGGCTGAGCGGGTGCTCGGCGACGTGCCGTCCTGAGCCTCCTTACGACGGGACTGGGCGATGTGTGGTGCTGGGGTCGTCTTGTGGTGGGGCTCGGCGACATGCCGTCCTGAGTCGCCTTGTGGCAGGGATCGGCGACGTGCCCTGCTGGGGCGCCGTGCGTGTTGCGCCGGGGCTGGACGGCGGGCGTCTCCGGGGGTGTGCTCATGGGACACCGCCGTCAACGATCCGCGCCACCTCCTCCGGGCTGGAGATCCCCGCGCCCACGATGCCGATGCCCGCCATGTGGGGACTCCTTTCGGCTGGTTCGGCATCAGTGGATACCTCGGGGGTTGCAGTTCGATAGCACTCCCGAGTACCCGGCAGACTGGAAGCGTGCCATCCACCCTGCCTGACGGCGATCCCGCGCCCACCTCGGGCGAGCTGCCCGACACCGCCCTGAGGGGCCTCGGCGAGCGTCCGTTCGGCTTCTACGTGCACGTGCCGTTCTGCGTGACCCGCTGCGGCTACTGCGACTTCAACACCTACACCGCCGCCGAGCTGGGCCCGGGCGCCTCGCAGCGGGACTACGCGGACACGGTCGTCGAGGAGATTCGCCTCGCGCGCCGCGTCCTGGGGGCGGCCGGCCTGCCGGTGGAGACGGTGTTCTTCGGCGGCGGCACGCCCACGCTGCTGCCTCCGGAAGACCTGGCCAGGATCCTGGCCGCGATCGACTCGGAGTTCGGGCTGCGGCCGGGGGCCGAGGTGACCACCGAGGCCAACCCCGAGTCCGTCGACCCCGCCTACCTCGACAAGCTCCGCCAGGGCGGCTTCAACCGGGTCAGTTTCGGCATGCAGAGCGCACGCGAGCACGTGCTCCACGTGCTCGACCGCCGGCACACCCCGGGCAGGGCGGCGACGGCCGTGAAGGAGGCGAAAGAGGCCGGGTTCGAGCACGTCAACCTCGACCTCATCTACAGCACGCCGGGCGAGTCCGACGACGACTGGCGGGCCTCGCTGGCCGCCGCGATCGAGGCCGGGCCCGACCACGTGTCGGCGTACTCGCTGATCGTCGAGGAGGGCACCAGGCTGGCGGCCAGGATCAGGCGCGGCGAGCTGCCCATGCCCGACGACGACGTGGCCGCCGACCGCTACCAGATCGCCGACGAGCTGCTGTCGCAGGCCGGGTTCAGCTGGTACGAGGTGTCCAACTGGGCCACGTCCGAGCAGGCGCGCTGCCGCCACAACCTGCTCTACTGGACTGGCGGCGACTGGTGGGCCGCCGGGCCCGGCGCCCACAGCCACGTCGGCGGCACCCGCTGGTGGAACGTCAAGCACCCGGCCGCCTACGCCCAGCGCCTGGCCGCCGGCGCCTCGCCCGCGCACGCGCGCGAGGTGCTCGGCGACGACGACCGGGCGGCCGAGCGGCTGATGCTGGAGCTACGGCTGTCGTCCGGCTACCCGCTGAGCGAGGTGGCGCCCGCCGCGCGCCCGGCCGTGGCGAGCGCCCTGGCACGCGGGCTGCTGGAGCCCGGACCGTTCAGGTCCGGGCTGATGGTGCTCACGCTCCAGGGCCGGCTGCTGGCCGACGCCCTCGTCAGGGATCTGCTGGTCTAGGTGATCATGCGGATGGAGAACGGGTAGCGATACCTCTCGCCCCGGTTGGTGGCCATGGCGGCCTGGATGTGGAAGATCAGGGACAGGATCCAGACGACCGGCAGCAGGAGCAGGCCGATGAAGACGACCACCAGGATGCCCGCCACGATGTAGCCGATGAACATCGTGATCTGGAAGTTGAGCGCCTCCGCCGCCTGATCCCTGACGTAGGGGGACTCGTCCTTCTTCATCAGGTAGATGATCAGCGGGCCGACCCAGGAGACCAGCAGGCCGAGCAGGTGCGCGAGCATCGCCATGGTGGTGTCGTCGGTGCCCGGGCGGGGGCCGAACCTGCCGGGGACGTACGGCTCTCCCAGATGCGGGGCGTACCCGTAGCCGGGCTGCTGCGGCGGGGGGCCGTAGCCCGGCGGGGGAGGGCCGTAGCTCGGGGGTTGCTGCCCGTAACCAGCCTGCCCGTAACCAGGCTGCCCGTAGCCCGGTTGGCCGTAGCCCGGTTGGCCGTACCCGGGCTGGCCGTACCCGGGCTGGCCGTACCCAGGCTCGGAGCCGGGCTGCTGTCCGTAGCTCGACGGCTGGGGGCCGGAGCCCTGGCTGGGAGGGATGTCCGATGGTGGGACGAAGCGGGTGGCGTCGTCGTCCGGCGCCGGCTGCGGGGGGTCCTGGCTCATGATGCCTCCGTAACGAAGTCGATCAGTTCCTCGACCCGGCCGAGCAGTTCCGGCTCCAGGTCTGTGTACGTGGAGACGGCGCCGAGGATCCGCCGCCACGCCTCCGCGGGCTCCATGCGCCAGCCCAGGGCGGCGATCACGCCCTCTTTCCACGGCACTCCGCGCGGCACGGCGGGCCAGGCGGGAATGCGCAGCACGGACGGCTTGACCGCCTGCCAGATGTCGATGAACGGATGCCCCACGACGAGCACGTCCGGCGAGGTGATCTCGGCCGCGATCCTGCTCTCCTTGGACCCGGGCACGAGATGGTCCACCAGCACCCCCAGCCGGCGCCCCGGCTCAGGGCCGAACTCCGCCACGACGGCCGGCAGGTCGTCCACGCCCTCCAGGTATTCGACCACGACCCCCTCGACCCGCAGGTCATGACCCCAGATCTTCTCGACCAGGGCGGCGTCGTGCACGCCCTCCACGTAGATCCGGCTCTCCCTGGCCACCCTCGCCCGCAGCCCCTCCACGGCGATCGAGCCGGACGCGCTGCGCCTGGAGCCCGTGGGGGCCGCCGTCGGGCGTACCAGCGTCACGGGCTTGCCCTCCAGCAGGAACGCGGCGGGCGCGAGCGGGAACAGCCGGCGCTTGCCGAACCGGTCTTCGAGCGTGACGGCCTCCTTGTCGCAGGCCACTATGGCGCCGCAGAAGCCGCTGTCGGCGTCCTCCACGACGAGGTCCAGCTCGGCGGGCACCTTCGGGATCTTGCCCTTCCCCGGCCGCCGCCAATTCCCCGCCAGCACATCGCCCTCGTACACACGGGGACCGTAGCAAATCACCCGCCGACTGCAAGGCGCTTCCGCGCGCCGTTACGGCGTACCAGCACGACGACGGTGCCGATGATGGCCACGAGCAGCCCCGCGCCGGGGATCAGGAGGAGCGCGGCCACCCCGCCGACGATGCCGCCCGCGGCCGAGGCCAGCTCACGGCCCACGCCGTAACGCACGTCGGCCTGCTCCTGGGTGGTGCAGGTCAGCTGGTAGTCGCCCTTGGACGGGGAGTTGATCACGAGGATCTGCTCCCAGGTGACGGCTCCGGACGTGACCCTCTGCGAGCCCGTGGTCTTGGCGAGCCTGGCCTGGCCCGAGATCTGGCACTCGTAGTGGACGGCAGTGTCGCTGGAAAGGTAGATCGCGGGCTTGTTCGCCGGGTCGATCGGCAGCGTCACGCTTTCGCCGGATGCGAACGTCCTGGACGGGGCGATGTCGCTCACGCTGCTCACAAGGCCCGTGGAGAACACGACGACACCGACGATCGCGCACACGGCGAAGATCGCCCAGACGAGCCCGATCCACCAAAGACGCGGTTTGATGGCTTTCGAGTCGATTCGAGGGGGAAATTGGGGTTGTTGGCCGTATTGTCCGTACTGAGGAGGTGGGCCGTATTGGGGCGGCCGGCCGTACTGCGGTGGCGGGCCGTACTGCGGCGGAGGTCCGTACTGTGGCGGAGGCTGCCCGTAACCGGGCTGGGACCCGGGCTGGGGGCCGTAGCCAGGTTGGGAGCCGGGCTGCGGGCCGTACGGCGGAGGCGGGGAATTGTCGCTCATGTCGGCAAGTGTGGTACTTGCCCCTTGTAAGAAGCTAGGAGCCAGGTTGCGACCTGGTGTTATCGCACCTTGTGGGCGAGAGCCGTACACTTGGCACTCAGGAACACAGAGTGCTAGATGGTTGTGTTCCTCAGATGTCAGAGGCAGGAGGTGAGCACGTGCTCGACGATCGGAAGCTGGCGGTGCTCCGCGCCATTGTCGAAGACTACGTGTCCACCAACGAACCGGTGGGCTCCAAGGCGCTCGCCGAGCGCCACAATCTGAAGGTCTCCCCGGCGACGGTCAGAAACGACATGGCCGCGCTGGAGGAGGAGGGTTACATCACCCAGCCGCACACCAGCGCGGGCCGCGTGCCGACGGACAAGGGCTACCGCCTGTTCGTCGACCGGCTCTCGCAGGTCAAGCCCCTGTCGGGGGCCGAGCGCAGGGCCATTGAGACGTTCCTCGCGGGCGCGGTCGACCTGGACGACGTGGTCACCCGCACGGTCCGGCTGCTCGCGCAGCTGACCAGGCAGGTGGCGGTCGTGCAGTACCCGACGCTGACGCGTTCGACGGTCAGGCACGTCGAGCTGGTGCCGCTGAACGACCGGCGGGTCATGCTCGTGCTGATCACCAACACCGGCCGCGTCGAGCAGCGCGTGATCGAGCTGCCCGAGGTGGTGGAGGACACCCGCATCGCCCATCTGCGCGCGGTGCTCAACGCCTGCCTCGACGGCTGCGGCCTGAGCTCCGTGCCCGAGCTCGTCGCCGACCTGCCCGAGCGGCTGCCCGTCGAAGACCGGCCCGCGGTGGCCACGATCCTGTCGGTGCTGCTCGAGACGCTGGTCGAGCGGCACGACGAGAAGATCGTGTTCGCCGGCGCGGCCAACCTCGCGGGTGCCGACTTCACGACCGGTCTGCGCGACGTGCTCGAGGCGCTGGAGGAGCAGGTCGTGCTCATGCGGCTGCTGGGCGAGACAACCGCAGACACTCCGTCCGCGCTCACCGTGCGCATCGGCTCCGAAAACCCCTACCTGCGGGGCACATCCATCGTCGCGACCGGATACGGTTCTGGCGACAACCAACTGGCCCGGCTCGGCGTGCTGGGGCCGACGAGGATGGATTACCCCGTTACGATGGGCGCCGTGCGCGCGGTGGCACGCTACGTCAGCCAGATCCTGGCTGCATCATAAGAGGTCGATAAGTGGCAAACAGCGACTACTACGCCACCCTCGGGGTGCGCCGTGACGCCAGTCAGGACGAGATCAAGAAGGCGTACCGCCGCCTGGCCCGCGAGCTGCATCCGGACGTGAACCCCGATCCTGAGACCCAGGAGCGGTTCAAGGAGATCACGCAGGCCTACGAGGTGCTGTCCGACCCGAACAAGCGCCAGATGTACGATCTGGGTGGCGACCCCTTCGGCGGCGCGGGAGCAGGTGCGGCCGCCGGCGGCTTCGGGGCGGGCTTCCCCTTCAGCGACATCATGGACGCCTTCTTCGGCACCGCGGCCGGCACCCGGGGGCCGCGCTCGCGGGCCCGCAGGGGGCGCAACGCCACCATCCGGGTCGAGCTCGACCTGCGCGAGACGGCGTTCGGGACCACCCGCGAGCTGGTCGTCGACACGGCCGTGCTCTGCGAGGTCTGCCACGGGGCCGGCGCGGCGCCCGGCACGCATCCCGACACCTGCGACATGTGCAACGGGCGCGGCGAGATCTCCCAGGTCACCCGCTCGTTCCTGGGTCAGGTCATGACCTCGCGGCCGTGCCCGCAGTGCGGCGGGTTCGGCACCATCATCCGCCACCCCTGCCAGGAGTGCTCCGGCGACGGCCGGGTGCGCACCCGCCGTACGATCAAGGTCCGCATCCCCGCGGGCGTCGAGGACGGCACCCACATCCAGCTCGCCGGCGAGGGCGAGGTCGGCCCCGGTGGCGGCCCTCCCGGAGACCTGTTCCTGGAGATCGTCGAGCGGCCTCACGAGATCTTCGAGCGGCGCGGTGACGACCTCCACTGCACCGTGCAGCTCCCGATGACGGCCGCCGCGCTCGGCACCATCCTGGCGGTCGAGACGCTCGACGGCTCCGAGGAGGTCGATGTCCGCCCCGGCACGCAGGCGGGCCAGGTCATCACCATGTACGGGCGGGGCGTGCAGCGGCTCAACGAGTCGGGCCGCGGCGACCTGCTGATCCACGTCAACGTCGAGACCCCGACCCGGCTCGACCCCCCACAGGAGGAGCTGCTGCGCGAGCTGGCCAAGCAGCGGGGCGAGGAGCGGCCGCCGGGCAAGTTCGCCCCCGGCCAGCAGGGCTTCTTCTCCCGGCTGCGCGACGCCTTCAACGGCAGGTGACGTGACCGTCCCGGTGTTCCTGTCCCAGGAGCTGGACGGGCCCGAGCTGACGCTCGCCGGCCCCGAGGGGCGGCACGCGGCCTCCGTGCGGCGCCTGCGGGCCGGCGAGCGGGTCGATCTGACGGACGGCGCCGGTACGGTCGCCGAGTGCGTCGTACGCGAGGTGCTGAAGGACGCACTCAGGCTCGACGTGCTGCGCCGCTACGAACTCGAGCCGCCCGAGCCGCGGCTGGTCGTCGTCCAGGGGCTGCCCAAGGGCGACAGGGGCGAGCTGGCGGTCGAGATGATGACCGAGGCCGGCGTCGACGTCATCGTGCCCTGGGCGGCCTCGCGCAGCATCGCCCAGTGGAAGGGCGACAAGGTGGCCAAGGGGCTGCACCGGTGGCGCTCCACCGCTCGCGAGGCGGGCAAGCAGGCCCGCAGGTTCCACCTGCCCGAAGTGACCGAGCCCGCCACCACCGCGCAGGTCGAGGAGCTGCTGGCGGGCGCGGCGCTGGGCCTGGTGCTGCACGAGGAGGCGGCCGAGCCGCTGTCGGGCGTGGCGCTGCCCGCGTCGGGCGACATCGTGATGGTCGTGGGGCCCGAGGGCGGCGTCTCGGACGAGGAGCTGGCCGGGTTCCGGGCGGCCAAGGCGGTGTCCGTGCTGCTGGGGCCCACGGTGCTGCGTACGTCCACGGCAGGGGTGGCGGCGGCCTCCGTGCTGCTCACGCGTACCGGACGCTGGTAGGGCTTTCAGGGCGTCGTGTGGGAGGCGTCCACCAACGGGCTGGTCAAGTCGGTGGGGGCGTCGGTGATGTCATTGGGTGGGCACTCATCGACCGGGCACGCCGTGGGCTGCAGCGTGTCCTCCGCCGACGGCGATGGCGACGGAGTGGGCGAGGCCGAGGGGCAGTCGGACGGCGGGTCGGCCTGTTCGGCCTGGGGCGTCGGGCACGCGGTCGGGGTCGGGGTGGGCGTCTGAGACGGCCTGCTGGTCGATTCCGCCCTCTTCGAGGGCCGGGGCGTCGGGCTCTTGGAGATCTCGGGGACCACGACGGGGTGCTGGTCGTGGGTCGGCTGCCTGGAGGGCGGCGGCGGTTCCTGGGAGCGCGTGGTGGAGGAGTTGGACGGGACCCTGGAGGTCTCGTTCTCCACAGGTTGCGAGTTGATGATCTGTGTGCGCAGCTGCGGAACGGCCATCACGATCGTTCCCGCTACCAGGACGGCGCTGGCGGCGGCCGCGCCCGCACGCCACCAGAACAGGTTACGGACGCCGCGCCGCTCGATGCGGGCGCGGATGATCTCCAATCCATCCGGCGAGGGCACGACCGCGTCCGCCTCCGCGCGGAGCGCACGGCGCAGGAGATCGCCGTACTCGTCGGGGGGCTGGGTCATGACATTTTCTCCAGAACGGATCGCAGTGCGGCCATGCCACGTGCCGTGTGGCTCTTGACCGCTCCCTTGCTGATGCCCATCGCGTGGGCGATCTCAGCTTCGGACAGGTCACCGTAGTACCGCAGAACCAGTGCTTCTCTCTGTCGGGTTGGCAGGGCACGTAACGCCTCGATGACGGCGGAGCGTTCCAGCTCGCCGATCGCGCCGTTCTCGGCGCTCGGGGCATCGGGCAGCCCCTTGGGAGCGTACTTCTCGACGACCGCGCGGTGACGCAGCACGGAACGGGACCGGTTGACGACGGATTGACGGAGGTAAGCGAGTGCTTTGTCGGGGTCACGCAGCCTACGCCAAGCGCCATGGATGGCGACGAACGCATCCTGCACGACTTCCTCAGCAGTCGCCGTATCTCGCACCAGCAACACAGCGAGACGCACCAACGACCGGAAGTGCGCGCTATAGAGCGCGGTCACGGCCATGTCGGCATCCCACCCGACCGGTGCCGCCCCCATCGACCTATCGGCCAGAAGGGTTTCGGTGGTCACATCAATGGGACGCTCAGCCTTCCCAGAGGGTTTACGCTCTTCCGGTTCTTGAGGTTTCCCCGGTTCCTTAGGGTGCATTTACCCAGTCGTGTCCTCGCCAGGTGGCGCTTGCCCGACCCTGAATCGTCCTTTTTTGCTGAAGTGTCGCACACTCACCCTAACCGCGTGGATCTTCCTTCGCACGACACAGAGGATTACCGATTGGCAACGGGTTACGTACGTCGGGGCTCTCGGTAGGGTGATCGGGTGAGCGATTGCCTCTTCTGCAAAATCGTCGCCAAGGAGATTCCCGCCGAGATCGTTTATGAAACCGGCAGGACGTTGGCGTTCCGTGACGTCAACCCGCAGGCGCCCACCCATGTGCTGGTCATCCCGAAGCAGCACCATGCCGACGCGGCGGCGCTCGCCGCGGCCGATGACGGGCTCGCCGACGAGGTGCTCAAGGCCGCCCACGCGGTGGCCGTGCAGGAGCACGTGGCCGACGGCGGCTACCGCGTGGTGTTCAACACCGGGCTCGGCGCCGGGCAGACCGTTTTCCACGTGCACGCCCACGTTCTGGGCGGGCGCGACCTGACCTGGCCGCCCGGCTGATATTGGGGAGAGCGGTCGGCCCGGTCCCGGATACGATGGGCACAGAAGAACACCGAAAGAGACCGGGAGGCATCAGGCCACTGGCCTGCCCATGTCCGAACTACATGAATCCCGACGCACGGCACCTCCCTCGCGCACTCAAGCCAAGGTGCTGATTCCGGACGAATACTCGATGGTCAGCCTCCTGGGCTCCCGCGACGAGCTGCTACGCGTCATCGAGGGCGCCTTCAGGGCCGACATCCACGTTCGCGGCAACGAGATCACCGTCACCGGCAGCCCCGACGAGAGCGGCACCGTGGTGCGGCTCTTCGAGGAGCTGGTCGAGGTGCTGCGCAGCGGCGGCGAGCTCACCCCCGACGCGGTCGAGCGCAGCATCGCCATGCTCCGCATGACCTCCGACCGTCCCGCCGAGGTGCTGTCCCTGGACATCCTCTCCTCGCGCGGGCGCACGATCAGGCCGAAGACGGTCAACCAGAAGCGGTACGTCGACGCGATCGACAAGCACACGGTCGTGTTCGGCATCGGCCCCGCGGGCACCGGCAAGACCTACCTCGCGATGGCCAAGGCCGTGCGGGCGCTGCAGGAGAAGCGGGTCAACCGGATCATCCTGACCCGCCCGGCCGTCGAGGCCGGCGAGCGGCTGGGCTTCCTGCCCGGCACGCTGTACGAGAAGATCGACCCCTACCTGCGGCCGCTCTACGACGCGCTGCACGACATGCTCGACCCCGACTCCATCCCCAAGCTGATGGCCGCGGGCACGATCGAGGTCGCGCCGCTGGCGTACATGCGCGGTCGCACGCTCAACGACGCGTTCATCATCCTCGACGAGGCGCAGAACTCCTCGGCCGAGCAGATGAAGATGTTCCTCACCCGGCTCGGCTTCAACTCCAAGATCGTGGTGACCGGTGACGTGACGCAGGTCGACCTGCCCAACGGCACGGTGAGCGGGCTGCGGGTCGTCCAGGAGATCCTCGACGGCATCCCCGACATCCACTTCGCGCGCCTGACCAGTGCCGACGTGGTCCGCCACAAGCTGGTGAGCGAGATCGTGGACGCGTACGGGCGCTACGACGCCTCGCAGGCCGCCCAGGAGCCGAAGAGCATCCAGCATCGGGGGAAGCGGCGACCATGAGCATCGAGATCAACAACGAGTCGGGTGTCGGGGTCGACGAGGAGAGTCTCGTCGCCCTGGCCGCCCACGTGCTCGGCGAGATGGGCATCAACCCGCTCGCGGAGCTGTCCATCGTGGTGGTCGACGAGGACGCCATGTCCGAGCTGCACGAGAAGTGGATGGGCGAGCCGGGCCCGACCGACGTGCTGGCGTTCCCGATGGACGAGCTGCGTCCGGGCGGGGGCGCTCGCGGCGACTCGGAGAGCCCCGCCGACCCGGCGCTCCTCGGCGACGTCGTGCTCTGCCCGCAGGTGGCCGCCAGGCAGGCCGAGGAGGCGGGCCACAGCACGGCCGACGAGCTGGAGCTGCTGTGCACCCACGGCATCCTCCACCTGCTCGGCTATGACCACGCCGAGCCCGAGGAGCACAAGGAGATGTTCGGCCTTCAGGCTCGGCTCCTCGAGTCCTGGCAGGAGGTGCGCAACTCGCGGTGAACGCCTGGTTGCTTTCGGCCATCGCCCTTGTGATCATCGGTGGCCTGATCGCCAGTGCGGAAACGGCACTGACGCGCATCTCCAGAGTGCGTGCCGAGGAATACGTGCGCGAGGGCCGGCGGGGTTCCGTGCGGCTGCAGGCCATCGTCGACGATCCGCCGCGCTACCTCAACCTGCTCCTGCTGCTCAGGCTGAGCTGCGAGCTGGTGGCCACGGTCATCGCGACGCTGCTGTTCATCGATCTCCTGCACGACCAGGGCTGGGCGTATTTCTGGGCCGCCGTCGTGATGATCGTGACCAGCTACGTCGTGGTGGGTGTGATGCCGCGTACGCTGGGGCGCCAGCACGCCGAGCCGGTCGCACTGGCCAGCGCCCCCATCGTGTACGGCCTGACCCGCATCTTCGGACCCCTCCCCAAGCTGCTCATCCTGCTCGGTAACGCCCTGACCCCCGGCAAGGGGTTCCGTGAGGGGCCGTTCACCTCGGAGGCCGAGCTGCGCGACCTGGTCGATCTGGCCGAGGAGCGCCGGGTGATCGAGCCGGACGAGCGCGAGATGATCCACTCCGTTTTCGAGCTGGGCGACACGCTGGTGCGCGAGGTCATGGTGCCGCGCACCGACATGGTCTACATCGAACGCGGCAAGTCGATCAGCCAGGCCCTGTCGCTGGCGCTGCGCAGCGGGTTCTCCCGCATTCCCGTCGTGGGCGAGAACGAGGACGACGTCATCGGCATGGCGTACCTCAAGGACATCGCCCGCAAGATCCACGAGACCGGTGAGGGCGGGGGCGAGGAGACGGTCGAGTCGATCATGCGGCCGGCCGCGTACGTGCCGGAGAGCAAGCCCATCGACCAGCTCATGCGGGAGATGCAGGCGCGGCAGATCCACATCGCCATCGTCATCGACGAGTACGGCGGCACCGCCGGGCTCGTCACGATCGAGGACGTGCTGGAGGAGATCGTCGGCGAGATCACCGACGAGTACGACCAGGAGGCGCCCCGCGTCGAGCCCATGCCCGACGGTGGGATGCGGGTGACCGCCCGGATGCCCGTCGACGAGCTGGCCGAGCTGTTCGACACCGAGATCGAGGTGGACGACGTGGAGACCGTGGGCGGGCTGCTCGCCCACGCGCTCGGGCGGGTGCCGATCGCCGGGTCGCACGCCGAGATGGCCGGGCTCACGCTCACCGCCGAAAGCCTGGCGGGCCGCCGCAATCGCATCAGCACGGTCGTGGTGCGCCATGCCAAGCCTCCGGAGGACGAGTCCGCCCCGGCCCCCGCCGAACACGACTGACCCACCCGCCACCCTCGCCCCGCCGTGTGCCGCCCGGTGTGCCGTCCCGCGGCCGGTTGCGTGCCCCGGGCGCGCCGCCCGGCGAGCGGCCGCGCTCGCACATGTGCAGGCGGAACGCAGGGCGGAGCCGCTACCTCCAGGCAAGGCGCGCTGGGCAAGGCGCGCCGCGGGTATGCCGCGGAGGCGTGTCGGCGACAGGCGTGGGCCGGCGGGATAGAGGACGAGAGGGTGGCTGGACGCCGGGAGGGACGGATGTCCGTCGCGCACCCTCGTCCCTGTCTGTGCCGGAGGGACGGCAGCACGAGGGAGGGCAGGCCGAAGGGCGGGGCCCAACGGCGAAGAGCGCGGACGACGGGGACCGGAGAGCTGCCGGTGGGCGAGGGCAGACCAGAGGGGGAGGACAGCGGATCGCTGGTGGGACGGGTGCGCTGGGCAAGCGGGGACGAAGGTGGGCTAAGGCCGCAAGTGTTCTACAAGTCTTCTGCAAGCCCGCCAGGGCACTCTCTTAACACGACATCCAGTGCGGTGGGTGTCACAAGGGGAGGCATCCGAACGCCGGGTGGGGTTCGCGGCGGGAGGGTGCACCTGGGGGGAACGACTGCGTCTCGGTCCGCTAGCCGGCTGTGACGCAGGTCGGCGCTGAGGGTGCCCCCATCCGGAGAACCGGATGGGGGTGCCCTTTTTGCGTATTGGTGGGAACTCCGGTGGATTGCCGCATTCGTCGGCTGGGGAGGCTGCGATCCAGGGGGGATCATGAAACGCGAGATCATCGCCTGCGGGCTGCTGGCCTGTGCCCTGGCGGGATGCGGGGCCGGGGGTACAGAGAACGTCCTCGACCCGAAGGCCACGGCGCAGTTGCGCGAGGTGCTCAGCAAGGGGCCGCAGTTGCCCGACGGGTTCGCGGAGAGGCCGGACCAGGCGTGGCAGATGCCGTTCACGCAGGGCGACAGGAACTGCCTGGCCGTGCTGGAGCCCGTTGGAGGGCAGGCGCCCGGGCAGGCGCTGACGGGCCAGGCGGCGGTCAGCTACCGCGGCGACGGGCTGGGGGAGCAGGCGGGGGTGGGGCTGGCGCGGTACGCGGACGGGGAGGCGGAGGAGCACCTCGACGAGCTGGCCAGGGCCATGGAGTCGTGCCGTGAGGTGCACACCTCCTCCGGCACCGACCTGCGGTCCCAGACGCTGCCGCTCGAGGTCGCGGCGGACGAGGCCGTGAGCGCGCGGCTGCGCGGACGGCTGAACGGCTATCCGTACGCGTTGGACGTCGTGCTGTCGCGGGTGGGCGACACATTGGTGTCGGTGGTGCACACGGGCATGGACGACATGGACCCCGCCCGCACCCGCGAGGTGGTCGACGCGGTCCTTTCCATGGCCGGCGCCTAACCTAGTCCCGTGACACTCGATCCTGAAGACAGCAAGATTATCACTTTGGCCCGGGCCGCCAGGGCGCGCAACGAGTCCGCCGAGGGTGCCGCCGTACGGGATGAGACCGGCCGCACGTACTCGGCGACGAACGTGGCGCTGGACGCGCTGACGCTCTCGGCGGTGCAGGTGGCGGTGGCCATGGCGGTCGCCAGTGGCGCGCGGTCCCTGGAGGCCGTCGCGCTGGTGAGTGAGGGCGCGCCGAGCGCCGCCGACCAGGCCGTGGCCGCGGAGCTGGGCGTCAAGTCGCTGCTCGTGGCCGGTCCCGACGGCACGCTGCGGGGCTGACGATGCCGATGTCGCCATTCCTGGCGAAGTTGCGGGAGAAGGTCGGCTCCGAGCTGCTCATGTTGCCGTCGGCGGCCGGGTTCGTGTTCGACGACGCGGGCAGGCTGCTGGTGGCCCGGCACGGCGACGTGGGGCTCTGGGCGGCGCCCGGCGGCGGCATCGACCCGGACGAGCGGCCCGAGCACGCCGCGGTCCGGGAGCTGTACGAGGAGCTCGGCATCGACATCGAGGTGCGGGGCCTGATCGGCGTCTACGGCGGCCCCGAGTTCCGCACCCTCTACCCGAACGGCCACCAGGTCGGCTACGTCATCGCCGCCTACGGCTGCGCGGTGGCCCCGGGTTCGGCCGAGCCCGAGCCCGACGGTGTGGAGATCAACGACTTCCGATGGGTGACCGAGCAGGAGCTTTCCGAGCTGCCCACAACCCCTTGGACACCGCTCGCCGCGCCCGAGGCGTTCGCCTGGTGGCGTGCCCATGCCCGTTGATGGACCAGAATGCAGTATGTGACTTCGCCAGACAGCCATCGCGCCGGATTCGCCTGCTTCGTGGGGAGGCCGAACGTCGGCAAGTCCACGCTCATGAACGCCCTGGTCGGCAGCAAAGTGGCGATCACCTCCTCCAAGCCGCAGACGACCAGGCGCGCCATCAGGGGCATTGTGCACCGCCCCGACGCCCAGCTGGTCATCGTCGACACGCCGGGCCTGCACCGGCCGCGCACGCTGCTGGGGGAGCGGCTGGACAGCCTGGTGCTGTCCACGCTGACCGAGGTGGACGTGATCGGCTTCTGCGTGCCCGCCAACGAGCCGATCGGCAAGGGTGACCGGTTCATCGCCGACAAGCTCTCGGCGGTGAAGAAGACGCCGGTCGTGGCCGTGGTCACCAAGTGCGACCTGGCGACCAAGGAGCAGATCGCGGAGCAGCTGCTGGCGGTGTCGCAGGTGGCGGAGTTCGCGGCGATCGTGCCGGTGTCGGCGCAGTCGGGCGAACAGCTCGACGTGCTGGCCGATGTGCTGATCGAGCACCTGCCCGAGTCGCCGCCGCTCTACGAGGGCGGGCAGCTCACGGACGAGCCGGAGCAGGTGCTGGTGGGCGAGCTGATCAGGGAGGCGGCGCTGGAGGGCGTACGCGACGAGCTGCCCCACTCGATCGCCGTGGTCGTGGACGAGATGCTGCCCCGTGAGGGGCGCGACGACCTGCTGGACATCTACGCGCACATGTTCGTGGAGCGGCCCTCGCAGAAGGCGATCGTCATCGGGCACAAGGGTGAGCGGCTGCGCGAGGTCGGCACCACGGCCCGCAAGCAGATCGAGGCCCTGCTGGGCACGCGCGTCTACCTGGACCTGCGGATCAGCGTGGCCAAGGACTGGCAGCGCGACCCGAAGCAGCTGCGGCGGCTGGGCTTCTACGACTGACCGTCAGGCGCGTCGTACCAGCGCGAGGACGGAGAGCACGACGACCGCCACGGAGCAGCCGAGCGCGGCGAACCACCCGAACTTGACGACGGGCCCGATCGACAGCACGTCGCCCAGATCCACGGAGATCCGGTCGCGCAGGCCGCTCCCGTCGGTCATGAAGAGCACCAGCACCGCCACCGCCGCGGCTCCGGGGAGGGCGGCCAGGGCGGCGATCCTCGGGCGGGTGAGCAGGCCCGCGATGCCGCATCCCAGCGCGACCAGCCCGGCCATCAGCGCGTAGACGCCGAACCGGTCGTCGATGCCGCGCACGTCGTTGGCGAGGCCGCCGCCGATGAGGTCGCTCTTCACCTCGAGTCCGGCCCACGGGAGGACGGCGCAGAACACCAGGAGCGCTCCGGCGACCACCACGGCCAGCGCGTAGCCGCGACGGGTCGCTGGTCTGGCGGTGCTGGGCTGGAGGTCATCGGCCACACGATCACTGTAAGCCGGGGGCGCACCTCTCTCCACCGTGCGCAACGGAGTCGTCACCACCGTCGCAGGGATCAGGACAGGTGGCGGCGCCTGGCCACGGCTTCCGCCGGCAGGTTGGAGATGAGGACGTCGACACGGGGGTCGGCGAGGAAGTGGTCCATGAGGGCGGGCTCGTCCACGGTCCACACCATCACCCCGATTCCGTGCCGGGCACAGGCCCGTAGCGCGTTCATGCGGGCGATGTCGTGCCTGACGGCCACCAGTCGCGGGTGTGGGATTACCCGCGGCTGTCCGGTGCTTGCTGGGGAGTGATGGCCGCGCGTTCGCCCCATTCGAGGCGGGAGCGGAGCTGGACGGCGTCGCCGGCCAGGGCGGACACCAGCGTGCCCGGGCCCGCCAGGGGCAGGACGGCGACGCCCTCGGCCACCGCCGGCTCCTTGGCAGGCGTCGTGAGGAACGTGGTGCCGACGCAGCGAGCCGCACTGTAGACGGCCGGGGAGGTGTCCAGGGCCGGGTCGCCGACGGTGAACTCCTGCCTGAGCAGCGGGCGGCCGTCGCATGTCGCGTCGAAGCGGGCATGGCAGCGTCCCGGTGCCTCGCCGTGCCGGCCGAAGACGATCTCCTCGCGCCACAGCACCTCGGCGTCCGCCGCCAGCTCGAGACGTACCAGGAGGCGGTGCCGGCAACCGGCGGCGAGGACCGTGGGCTCCGGGGCGAAGCGGAGTGCGGCGCCCGCCCCCACCCGGGCGGTGACGAGCATCTCGGACTCACCGTCACCCGGCAGGACCAGGCTGGCGGCGACCGAACCCAGCTCCAGGGTGGTGCGCGGGGCGACGTCGAGGTCCAGGTGGAGGCGGTCGCCGCCGAGCGGGCCCGCCGCCGTGGAGACGAGGTGCACGGTGTACGGGCCCGTCTGGCGCAGCGTCAGCGGGGGCGCCGAGGCCAGTCGGCGGATGAGTGTCCGGCCATCAGAGGACAGGGCCGTGGCCACGGCGGCACCGGCCCGCATCGCGCGACGGCCGGACATCAGGAGACGGGGGACGCGTGGGTGTGGGCCCAGGCCGCCACCTGCTCGGAGACCCAGCCGGCGACCGTGGCGGCGGTGGGGTCCTCCCTGATCGAGGTGAACAGCACCGGCCTGTCACCGCGGACGGCCGCCGCGTCGCGGTCCATCACGCCCAGGTCGGCGCCTACCATCGGGGCGAGGTCGGTCTTGTTGATGACCAGCAGGTCCGCCGTCGTGACCCCCGGGCCGCCCTTCCGTGGCACCTTGTCGCCGCCGGACACGTCCAGGACGAAGATCTGCTTGTCGGCCAGTCCCCGGCTGAACGTGGCCGTCAGGTTGTCGCCGCCGCTCTCCACGATCACCAGGTCCAGCGGCCCGAACCGGTACTCCAGGGTCTCCACGGCGTCCAGGTTCGCGGCGATGTCGTCGCGGATGGCGGTGTGGGGGCAGCAGCCGGTCTCGACGGCGAGGATGCGCTCCTGGTCGAGCACGCCCGCCCGGCGCAGGAAGTCCGCGTCCTCGGTGGTGTAGATGTCGTTCGTCACCACGCCCAAGGACAGCGACGGGCCTAGCGTCCTGCACAGCGCGGCCACCAGAGCCGTTTTGCCGCTGCCTACCGGACCACCCACGCCGAGCCGCAGCGCCCGTCCGCGGCCGTCGGGGGTGTGGTGGTGGTCGTCATGATTGGCGCCCATATGTTGAGATCCCTTCCTTATGAAACGAACAGCCTGACCTCGGCCCGGGCATGCTGCTCGGCCAGGAGGTCAAGGGCTGGGGACGAGTACGCGGGCAGCGACTCCCAGGGGGAGCCGGCGGAATGGGGGTGCGCGTTCGAGGTGGTGGCGTGAGCTTCGGCGGCCACGGCGGTGAGGTCCGGGGTGAGGTCGGCCAGCAGCCCGTGCACGGCCACCGGGTCCAGCCCGAGGAGCCGCACGGCCGCCGTGGCCGGGCCGCTGATCGCGTGGTACGCCGCGGCCATGGCCGCCTCCTCCGGTGTGGCGCCCGCCGCGTGCGCCGTCACTCCGAGGGCGATCGGATGATGGGGACTCGGCACGTCCCGTGCCAGCTCGTCGAGCACCGGCGACGGCCACACCCGGCGGGCGACCCTCAGCAGGAGCCTGCCCTGTGTCCTGGACGCGTCCCGCTGGGCGGGTGCGGCGGTCCTGGCATCGACCTCGGCGTCGAGCAGGACCCACGGCGACTCCGCCGGGACGCCGCCGCCCTCCGCTTCCAGGGGCGTGGTTCCGGTCGCCGACTCGGCGGCGACCGTGCTCCTGCCGCCGCTGGGTCGCGGCGACATGGCGGCCTGGGTGCAGGCGGCGGCCGTCAGGGCGGCGGCGACCGTGCCGGCCGTGTGGAGCCGTCCCCGGAGGAAGCGCGCCAGCGAGGGCACGTCGTGCACCGCTCCCGACGTGACGGCCTGTTCGGCCCCGCCCGAGTGGGCGTGGCCGCCGGCCGGGAGGCGGGAGTCGGCGAGGAGGAGCAGGGCCGGGTTCGTCGCCATCAGAAGAGGAAGTAGCGCTGGGCCATCGGGAGGCTGGTGGCGGGGGCCGGCTCGATGAGGTCGCCGTCGATGCGCACCTCGAACGTGTCGGGCGCCACCTCGATCCGGGGCATCGCGTCGTTGAGCGGCATCGAGGACTTGCCGCGCCGCCGTACGTCCGCCACCGGCGCCAGGCGGCGCCGTACGGCCAGCTGGTCAGGCAGGCCGGACTCCAGGGCGAGAGGCGAGACGAAGTGGAGCGAGGTGGCGGCGGCGGTCACCGGCGAGGCGCCGAACATGGGACGGGGCAGCACCGGCTGCGGCGTCGGGATGGAGGCGTTGGCGTCGCCCATCTGCGCCCATGCCACCACGCCGCCCTTGAGCACCAGGTCCGGTTTGACCCCGAAGAACGCCGGGTCCCAGAGGACGAGGTCGGCGAGTTTCCCGCGCTCGACGGAGCCGATCTCGCCGTCCAGCCCGTGGGCGATAGCCGGACATATCGTATATTTCGCGATGTATCGGCGGGCGCGCAGATTATCCGCAGGACCTCCCAGAGAGCCGCGGCGGGCCTTCATGACGTGCGCAGTCTGCCACGTACGGATGATCGTCTCCCCGATCCGCCCCATCGCCTGCGAGTCCGAGCCGATCATCGAGATCGCCCCCATATCGTGCAGCACGTCCTCGGCGGCCATCGTCGTGGGCCTGATGCGGGACTCGGCGAACGCCAGGTCCTCCGGGATCGACGGATTGAGATGGTGGCACACCATGAGCATGTCGAGGTGCTCGTCGAGCGTGTTGACGGTGTGCGGCCGGGTGGGGTTGGTGGAGGAGGGCAGGATGTTCGGGTAGGCCGCGACGCGGATGATGTCCGGCGCGTGCCCGCCCCCCGCCCCTTCGGTGTGGTACGCGTGGATCATCCGATCCCCGATGGCCTTCAGCGTCGACTCCACGAACCCGGCCTCGTTCAGCGTGTCCGTGTGGATCGTCACCTGCACCCCGGCCGCGTCCGCCACGCTCAGGCAGGCGTCGATGGCGGCCGGCGTCGAGCCCCAGTCCTCGTGCAGCTTGAACCCCGAGGCGCCGGCCTTGAGCTGCTCCAGCAGGCCCTCGTACGAGACGGTGTTACCCTTGCCGAGCAGCGCGAAGTTCAGTGGGTACGCGTCCAGCGACTCCAGCATCCGGCCCAGGTACCAGGCCCCGGTGACGGTCGTCGCCTTGGTGCCCTCGACGGGTCCGGTGCCGCCCCCGACGATCGTGGTGACACCGGAGCCGATCGCCTCGTCGAGGAGTTGCGGGCAGATCAGATGCACGTGCGAGTCGACGGCCCCGGCGGTGAGGATCTTGCCGTTGCCCGCGAGCACCTCAGTGGACGGCCCGATGACCAGGTCGACGCCGTCCATCGTGTCGGGATTGCCAGCCTTGCCGATGGCATGGATGCGGCCGTCGCGGATGCCGACGTCGGCCTTGACCACGCCCCAGTGGTCGAGGATCACCGCGCCGGTGATGACCAGGTCGGCCGCGCCCTCCGCCCTGGTGGTCCGCGCCTGCCCCATGGACTCGCGGATCACCTTGCCGCCGCCGAAGACAGCTTCGTCGCCGGGACCGGAAGGCCCGATCGACAGGTCCTCGGTGACCTCGATGAACAGGTCGGTGTCGGCCAGCCGGATCTGGTCACCGGCCGTGGGCCCGTACAGCGCCGCGTAGCGGGCGCGCGAGATCTCAGCCATCGAGCGGCCCCGCCCACTCCGGCCGCAGCCCCGGGACCACCCGGTCGCCCGCCAGCGGCACCAGCGTCACGTCGCGCTCGACGCCCGGCTCGAACCTGATCGCCGTCCCGGCCGCCACGTCGAGCCGCATGCCCCAGGCCGCCCGCCTGTCGAACTCCAGCCCCGGGTTGGCGGCCGCGAAGTGGTAGTGGGAGCCCACCTGCACCGGCCGGTCGGCCGTGTTGATCACCCGCACGGTCACCCGTTCACGCCCGGGATTGAGCGTGATGGCGCCCTCCGGATGCACGTACTCGCCCGGGATCACGGGATCGGCCTGTGCACGGTGACCAGCTTCGTGCCGTCGGGGAACGTCGCCTCGATCTGCACGCTCTCCAGCATCTCAGGAACGCCCTCCATGACGTCGGTCCGGCCGAGCACCGACCGTCCGGCCTCCATGAGCTCGGCCACGGTGCGCCCGTCCCTGGCCCCCTCCATGAGGAACGACGCGATGATGGCGGTAGCCTCGGGATGGTTCAGGCGCAGGCCTCTGGCCTGCCGCTCGCGCGCCACCCCGGCGGCGACGTGGATGAGCAGCCGTTCCTGCTCGTGTGAGGTAAGCCGCATGGCCGGACCATAGGAACCGGCGGTTTCGTGGTTGTTGCCGGTGGATGTCGTGTTGGTTTCGCGCTGCGGCTCAATCCACATATTTCGGATTAAGTGCGTTTGTGAACATTCGGCAAACGCGTCTTAACAACCGGGATCTACTCGGGAAATCTCGCGGAGTCACCTTTCTCGCAGTATCGGTCGGCAGGAAGGAACGGCTGTGCGAATCTCCCGTCCGATTGTCTCCGTGCTGGCTATGGGGGCCCTGGCGTTAGCCCTCGCGGCCTGCGGATCTGACACGAAACCCGCCGCCGAGTCGAAAGAGATCAAGGTAGGGCTCCTCCACTCGCTCAGCGGCACGATGGCGATCAGCGAGGTCACCGTCCGCGACGCCGAGCTGCTGGCGATCGACGAGATCAACAAGGCCGGCGGTGTGCTGGGCAAGAAGCTCGTCCCCGTGGTGGAGGACGGCGCCTCCGACTGGCCCACGTTCGCGGAGAAGGCGACGAAGCTGATCAGGCAGGACAAGGTCGCCACCGTCTTCGGCGGCTGGACCTCGGCCAGCAGGAAGGCCATGCTGCCGGTCTTCGAACGCTACAAGGCGCTGCTGTGGTATCCGGTGCAGTACGAGGGGCTGGAGAGCTCGCCGTACATCTTCTACACGGGCGCCACCACCAACCAGCAGATCATCCCGGGCCTCGACTACCTCAAGGAGCAGGGCAAGAAGAAGTTGTTCCTGGTGGGCAGCGACTACGTCTTCCCGCGTACCGCCAACAAGATCATCAAGGCGTACGCGGCGGCGAACGGGATGGAGATCCTGGGCGAGGAGTACACCCCGCTCGGCCACACCGAATACTCCACCCTCGTCAACAAGGTCATGCAGGCCAAGCCGGACGCGGTCTTCAACACCCTCAACGGCGACAGCAACGTGGCCTTCTTCAAACAGCTCAAGAGCGCGGGCGCCTCGGCCCAGAGCATGCCGGTGCTGTCGGTGAGCATCGCCGAGGAGGAGGTCACCGGCATCGGTGTGGACAACATCGCAGGCCAGCCGGTCGCCTGGAACTACTACCAGACCACCGAGACCCCGGCGAACGAGGCCTTCGTCAAGGCGTACAAAGCCAAGTACGGGCAGAACAAGGTCACCTCCGACCCCATGGAGGCCGGGTACAACGCGGTCTACCTGTGGGCCGAGGCGGTCAAGAAGGCGGGCACGACCGAGGTCGAGGCGGTCAAGAAGGCCGCGCCGGGCATCTCGCTCGAACGCCCCGAGGGCCTGGTCACGATCGACGGTGAGAACCAGCACATGTTCAAGACCGCCCGCATCGGCATCATCCAGCCCGACGGCCTGATCAAGCAGGTGTGGGACTCCGGCAAGCCGATCAAGCCGGACCCGTACCTCAAGGGCTATGCCTGGGCGTCCGGCCTGTCGGCGGGCCAGTGATGTCGGCCTTCGTCAACCAGCTCCCCATTGGGCTGTCGATCGGGGCAGTGCTGCTGCTCATCGCGCTCGGGCTGACGTTCACGTTCGGGCAGATGGGCGTGATCAACATGGCGCACGGCGAGTTCATCATGGCGGGGGCGTACACCGCGTTCCTGCTGCAGGACCTCGTGCTGGCGCTGCCGGCGGCGTTCCTGGTGGCCGGCCTCATGGGGCTGATCCTCGAGCGGGCCGCCATCAGGCACTTCTACGGTCGGCCGCTGGACACTCTGCTGCTCACCTGGGGCGTGAGCCTGGTGCTGCAGCAGCTCGCCCGCGACCTGTTCGGGGCGCCGAACGTGCAGGTGCCCGCCCCGTCCTGGCTGTCGGGCGGGGTGGGGATCCTGCCGTACAACCGGCTGTTCATCTTCGGGCTCGCGGTCGCCGGCGTGGTGGCCGTCTGGCTGTACCTCACCCGCACCGCGCTGGGGCGCAGGACGCAGGCCGTGGTGCAGAACAGGCAGCTCGCCGCGACCAGCGGCATCGACACGGGCCGGGTGGACATGCTGACGTTCTTCATCGGGTCCGGGCTGGCGGGCGTGGCCGGGGTGGCGCTGACGCTCATCGGGCCCGTCGGGCCGGCGCTCGGGACGTACTACATCGTGGACGCCTTCCTCGTCGTCGTGGCGGGCGGGCTCGGGCAGCTGCGCGGGGCCGTGCTGGCGGCGCTCGGGCTGGGGCTGCTGAACTCCTACGCCGAGTTCTGGTCGGACGCCTCGCTGGCGAAGGTGATCGTGCTCGCTGTGATCATCGCGTTCCTGCAGGTACGGCCCCAGGGCCTGTTCGTGCTGCGGTCGAGGGTGCTCACATGATCAAGAGAAATCTGCCTTTCGCGACCCTGGCCGTGATCGCCCTGGTGGCGGCCCCGCTGCTGCTGGAGCCGTTCCGGCTGGGGCTGCTGGCGAAGTACCTGTGCTACGCGATCGTGGCGCTCGGGATCGGGCTCGCCTGGGGGCAGGGGGGCATGCTCGCGCTCGGCCAGGGTGTGTTCTTCGGGCTGGGCGGCTACTCCATGGCGATGTACCTCAAGCTGACAGAAGCCGGCGGCGGGCTGCCCGACTTCATGGTGTGGAGCGGGGTGGAGAAGCTGCCGGCGCTGTGGGTGCCGTTCGCCAACCCGGTCTTCGCCCTCGCCATGGCCGTGCTGGGGCCCGTGGTGATCGCGCTGATCCTGGGCACGCTGGTGTTCAGGCAGCGGGTACGGGGCGCGTACTTCGCGATCCTCACCCAGGCGCTGGCCGCGGCCATGGTGATCCTGCTCGTCGGCCAGCAGGGCCTGACCGGCGGCACCAACGGCATGACCAACTTCTTCGAGCTGTTCGGCCAGGACCTGGCCGAGGACTCCACGCAGCGGATGCTCTACCTGGTGGTGGCATGCGTCCTCGGGATCCTGTACCTCGCCACCCGGCAGCTCGTGAACAGCCGCTACGGCCGCCTGCTCGTCGCGGTCAGGGACGGCGAGGACCGGGTGCGCTTCCTCGGCTACGACCCGGCGCTGGTCAAGACCGTCACCTTCGCCGCCTCGGCGGGCATGGCGGGGCTGGCGGGCGCGCTGTTCGTCCCGGTGGTCGGCATCATCTCGCCCGCGCTGCTCGGCGTCGTGCCCTCGCTGGAGCTGGTCGTCGCGGTGGCGGTCGGCGGGCGGCACGCGCTGGCCGGGGCCGTGCTCGGCGCGGTCGTCATGGGCTACGCCAAGACGGCGTTCAGCGAGCAGTTCGCCGACGGCTGGCTCTACCTGCAGGGCGCGCTGTTCATCCTGGTCATGACGCTCGCCCCGAAGGGGATCGCAGGCATAGCGGGGAGGTTGCGACGTGCTCGAGCTACGTGACGTCCACGTGGTGTTCGACGGGTTCAAGGCACTCGACGGCGTGGACCTGACCGTGCCCGAGGGCGAGCTGCGCTTCCTGATCGGACCCAACGGCGCGGGCAAGACCACGCTGATCGACGTGATCACGGGGCTCACGAAGCCGGCGGCGGGCAGCGTGCGCTTCGGCGAGCACGACCTGGTCGGCAAGAAGGAGCACCAGATCGTCCGGCTGGGCGTCGGACGCACGTTCCAGACGTCGGTCGTGTTCGAGGAGCTCACCGTGGTGGAGAACCTCGACCTCGCGGCCGGCTTCCGCAAACCCCTGTGGTCGCTGGTCCGGCGCCGCAAGGGCGTGTCGGAGGCCGTCGAGGAGGCGCTGGCCAGGACCGGGCTCGAAGAGCTCGCCGAGCGTTCAGCGGGTGTTCTCTCGCACGGCCAGCGCCAGTGGCTGGAGATCGGCATGCTGCTGGCGCAGCGGCCCAGGCTGCTGCTCCTGGACGAGCCGGTGGCGGGCATGTCCAGCGACGAACGCCGGCGTACCGGCGAGCTGCTCACCCAGATCGCCGCGGACCACACGGTGATCGTGGTGGAGCACGACATGGAGTTCCTACGGCGGCACGCCTCGACGGTGACCGTGCTGCACGAGGGCAAGGTGCTCGTGGAGGGATCGGTGGACAAGGTCAGCGCCGACCCCCGCGTGCAGGAGGTCTACCTGGGGAGGAGGGCGAGCGATGTTGTCGGTGACCGGCCTTGAGTCGGGGTACGGGAGGGCGCGCGTACTGTTCGGGGTCTCGCTGGAGGTGGGGCCGGGCCGGCTCGTGTGCGTCATGGGGCGCAACGGCGTCGGCAAGACCACGCTGCTCAACACCATCATGGGGGTGCTCCCGGCGACGGCGGGCACGGTCACGTTCGAGGGCCGCGACGTGACCAGGCTGAAGCCACATGAGCGGGTACGGCTCGGCATGGGGTACGTCCCCCAGGGCCACCAGTGCTTCCCCCAGCTCTCGGTCCTGGGCAATCTGCTGGTCACCATGGAGGCCGCCAAGGTCACCAAGGAGGCCATCGACGAGGCGCTGGACGTCTTCCCCGCGCTCACGCCGCTGCTCAAACGGAGCGCGGGACACCTGTCAGGCGGTCAGCAGCAGCAGCTCGCCATGGCGCGCGCCCTGGTGACCAGACCCAAGCTGCTCATCCTCGACGAGCCGACCGAGGGCATCCAGCCGTCGATCATCCTGGAGATCGAGGCGGCCATCGAGCGGCTGCACGCCTCAGGTCTGGCCGTGCTGCTCGTGGAGCAGTATCTCGACATCGCGCTGCGGCTGGCCGACACGTTCGTCATCCTCGACGGCGGGCACGTCGTGCGCACGGGAGCCGCCGAGGAGCTGCACCGGGAGGACGTGCGCCGCCTCCTGGCCGTCTGACGCACTTCCTTGAGGAAGCTGTTTAGATCAAAATTGCATACTTGATGACTCCTCTCGCTCCTTCCGACCCCCACCGGCTGGGCCGCTACTGGCTGGCCGGGCGGCTCGGGGCCGGCGGCCAGGGCGTGGTGTACGAGGCGTACGGCGAGGGCGGCGAGCGGGTCGCGGTCAAGGTGCCGAGGTTCGACAGCGCCGCCGCCAGGGCCAGGCTGGCCAAGGAGGCGTCGGCGGCCCGGCGGGTGGCCTCGTTCTGCACCGCCCGGGTGATCGAGGCGCAGGTGGACGTGGCCGCGCCGTACATCGTCAGCGAGTTCGTCCCAGGCCCCAGCCTCCGGCGGGTGGTCGCGGAGTCGGGGCCGTTCGAGGGCGACCGGCTGCGCCGCCTGGCCATCGGGGTGGCGACCGCGCTGACGGCCATCCACCGGGTCGGGATCGTGCACCGCGACCTGAAGCCGGACAACATCATCCTCGGCCCGGACGGGCCCAGAGTGATCGACTTCGGGGTGGCCAGGGAGGTGGGGCCGACCACGTCGGGGCCGCTCATGGGGACGCCGCAGTACATGTCGCCCGAACTGTTCCACGGGCGGCGGGCCACCGAGGCGGCCGATATGTGGGCGTGGGGGATGGTGGTGCTGTTCGCGGCGCGGGGGCGCGACGCGATCACGGGCGGGGAGCCGGTGGCGGTCATCGCCCGGGTGCTGGGGTTCCGGCCCGGCACCGACGGCCTGCCCGACCCGCTCGGCCCGCTGGTGGCCGCCGCCCTCGCCGAGGAGCCCGCCGACCGGCCTTCCGCGCAGACGGTGCTCCTGCGGCTGGTCGGCGACGGGGAGGGAGATCCCCTCACCCGTGGTGGGACGCTCGCGGGAACGCTCAGAGGCGCGGAGGCGGAGCCCGATCTCGGGGCCGTCGCCGAGGAGCTCTATGGTGAGCTGACCGAGGCCGAGCGGGCGAGCGTGCCCGAGGTCTTCCTGCGGATGATCGACGGTGACTCGCTCAGACCGGTCACCCGCGACGAGCTCCCCGAGGCCGAGGCCGTGGACGCGCTGCTCACCGCGTTCGCCGCCGCGGGCATCGTGGCGCGCGACGGCACCGCGTACGAGCTGGCCCGCCCTGGACTCGTCCAGGCCTGGCCCAGGCTTCGGGAGTGGGTGGCCGCCAACCGCGAGGGGCTGCGCGTGCACCGCCGCCTGGCCGAAGCGTCGGCCCTGTGGGAGAGCCACGGCAGGAAGCCCGCCGACCTGCTGCACGGCTCCAACCTCGACAGGATCCTCCGCTGGGCGGCCACCGAACGCAGGGACCTCACGCTGGCCAGGCGGGAGCGCGAGTTCCTCGACGCGGCGGCCCGGCAGACCAGGCGGCAGTCCAGGAGGCGCGGCCTGCTGGCGGCGGCCCTGGCCGTGCTGCTGGTGGCCGCGCTCGGCGGGCTGGGGCTGGCCGAGTACATGCGCGAGCAGTCCAACCGTCAGCGTGACGACGCGCTGGCCAGGGAGCTCGCCCTACGTGCCGCCGACCTGCGGCAGACGGAGCCGCCGCTGGCCCGGCTGCTCACCGTGGCGGCCTGGCGGCTGAGCCCGTCGCTGCCTGAGACGCGGGGCGCCCTCTACGACTCGCTGTCCGAGCCCACGACCGAAGTCTTCACCGACCCGTACCGGAGCGCGGACTCCGTGTACGGCATCAGTCGGGACGGCCGCACACTGGTCGCCGTGCAAGGCGGGCGTGCCAGGGTCTGGGACGTGACGACGCACCGGCAGCTCCACGAGATCGACGGGCTGGACGCGGGTGTGCGCTGGGCCGCGATCAGCCCCGACGGGCGCACCCTGGCCCTCCAGTACATGCAGGGTGTACGGCTCTGGGACGTCGTCACGGGCCGCCCGCGCGGCGACTGGTTCGGGGGAGCCTCCGGGCTGACGAACGATCTGGAGTTCGACAGGACGGGGCGGCTGCTCGCCTTGCCCAAGCGCCCGTTGAACGACGTGCGATGGTGGGACATCTCCACCCGCAAGCCCCTCACCACTCCCAAGGGGGTCGGCCTGGACGCGGTCAGCGCGGACGGCCGGCTCGGCATGGTCACCCACGGCGGGGACGGCCGGGCGCAGCTCTGGGACCTGAAGACGGGCAAGCAACTGCCCGCCCCATGGCTGCCGAGCAGGGGAGGCATCTCCGACGTCCAGTTCAGCGCCGACGGGCGGGCGCTGGCGCTCACCCACGACCGGTCCCGCAGGACCGTGGTGACCGTCTACTCGGTGCCGGACGGGGCGACACTGGTGAACGGCGACTCCGGGGCCTCGGTCGAGTTCGGCTTCGGCGACCGGTTCGTCGCCACCTGGGAGTGGGGCAACGAGCTGATCATCCGCCGGCGGTCCAACGGGGCCGTCGTGCTGCGGCGGTTGCCGCCGGCGCCCATCAGCGACCTCCGCTTCGACGAGAAGGGGCGGGCACTGCGGCTGCTGAGCGACGGCGGGGTCGTCCACACGCTGGACGTGTCCATGCTGTTCGACCGGTCGACCACCGATGGCGGCGACCAGGACGACGTGCTGCTCTACCCGTCGGCGCGGGTCCTGGCGGCCAAGAGGCGCGAAACCCTGACCCTGTGGGACGTGGCGACCGGCCGCCCGCTGGCCGCCCCGATCCCATGGCGGGGCGAGGGGGCCGCGATGGCGTTCAGCCGCGACGGCGGCCGGCTGGCGTTCGCCGACGACGCCACGGTCCACGTCGTCCAGCTGCCGCAGGGAGCGGTGACCGGCGGGTTCCGGCTGGCCGCCAAGGACGCGCTGGGGGCCGACGCGGTGGCCTTCAGCCCGGACGGCCGCACCCTCGCCGTCTCGCCGTCGGGCGCTGCCGGCGACCTGCCGGTGGAGCTGCTCGACCTCCAACGCGGCACGTCCAGGATCGCGACCGGCCCGGGCCCCGGACAGCTGGCCTTCCGCCCGGACGGCCGCCTGCTGCTGGGGGGCGTGACACCGCACCGCATCGATCCACGGAAGGCCGTCGAACTGCCTCAGGCGCCGGGTGCCGGGCAGCTCGAAGGCCCCTTCGCCTTCAGCCCTGACGGCAGGCAGGTGGCGATCTTCGGACCCGACCGGATCACGCTGTGGAACGGGGACCTCACCACCAGGCTCGCCGGCTTCCCCGCCATGCCCGCGAACGCCGTCGAGCGGGTCGCCAGCCTGCCCGCCGTGCGCGTCACCCCGGTCGAGCGGCTCGTCTGGTCACCCGACGGGCGCACGATCGCCGCGTACGAAGGGGGCGCCCGCATCCGCCTGTGGGACGTGCCGACCCGCCGGATGCTGGGTGCGCTCTTCGACGGCCTGCAGTCGACCGAGACCGGCCTCAAGGGCTACCTGGCCTTCTCCTCCGACAGCAGGAGGCTCTACAGCGTCACGGCGGACGGCACGGTCCGCACGCACGAACTCGGCGGCGACAAGGTGGCCGCCGCCGTGTGCAGGCGCGCGGGCCGCACGCTCACCGCCCAGGAGTGGTCCCGCTACCTGGGCGGCATCGACCCCTTCGCCCTCTGTCCCTAGGCCGTCCAGGTGCGGGCCGACCTGACGATCTCCTCCAGGTGATCGCTGTGCGCGCCGCGCCAGTAGACCTGGCCGCACTCGCCGCACCGCCCGTACGCGTCGTAGTTGCGTTCCGTGCCCGCCTCCAGCAGCGGCGCCACCTCCTGCTTGGCGACCGGCTCCAGCTCACCGTTGCACGCCGTGCACCGCGTCCACGGGCGCAGCGGCGGGGTGAAGCGCTCGAGCAGGTCGCGGAGCTGGTCGGCGGGGCGGGAGCCGCGCACGTACGCGCCCAGCCACAGCGCGCGGCGGCGCAGCAGGCCGCGGTCCTGCGTGAGCAGCACCCGGCGCTCCTCATTGGCCTGCACCACCAGTGCCGGGTCGTCCATGTCGTTGTGGTAGGCCGCGTCGATGCCGAGCAGGCGCAGCCGCCGCGCCAGCGTGCCCAGGTGCACGTCGAGCAGGAAGCGCGGCTCCCCCGGCAGCGGCTGCGGGCGGGGGACCGGGTGCACCTCCACCACGTCGCCGGGCACGAGCTGGTACGCGGGCGGAACCCCGCGGCCGTCCACGAGCATCGGCCCCACCTCGGTCAGCGGGATGCCGAGCGACTCGACGTGGTGGCCCAGCGTGGAGGTGCCGTCCAGCTTTACCTGCTGCCACTCCTGCCGACGGCTCACTGGCAGGAACATCGTCAGCTCTGAGGCGATGCGTAGGCGTGCGTCCCGTTCGCTCACAAAGTCCATTCTGGTGGACCGGATAACGTGAATTCATGTCGATATCCCGCCGCGCCTTCCTCGGGCTCGCCATGCTGGCGGCCGGATGCTCGGCCTCCGGGGGCAAACGGCCCGAACTGCGGCTGGCGACCGGCGTAACCGGCGGGATCTATGAGCAACTCGGCGACGGGCTCGCGGGGGAGTTGCGGCGGAACGGGCTCACGGTGCGGGTGATGAAAACCGCGGCCAGTGTGCAGAACCTGACGATGATGACCGACGGGCGGGCCGACGTGGCGTTCGCGCTGGCCGACAGCGCCGACGACGCCGTCAGGGTGCGTCACCAGCCGGTGTCCGCGCTGGCCAGGGTGTACATGAACTACGTCCACCTAGTGGTGCGCAGGGGCGCCGGCATCGCGGCGGTCAAAGACCTGGCGGGGCGGGCTGTCTCCATCGGGCTGGAGGGCTCGGGCACCGCGGTGACCGCCACCCGCGTGCTGGCCGTGGCCGAGCTGGCCAAGCCCGCCGAGGTCAGCAGGCTGGGCCTGGACGAGTCGGTCAACGCGTTGCGCGACGGCGAGATCGAGGCGTTCTTCTGGTCGGGCGGGGTGCCCACGCCTGTCCTGGCCTCGCTCGGGGACATCGAGCTCGTGCCCCTCGAGCCGCTGGTGCCGGTGCTGCGCCGCCGGTTCGGCCCGCTCTACGAGCACGGGCTGGTTCCCGCCGGCGTGTACGGCAGCGGAAAGCCGGTGCCGACCATCGGCACCCCCAGTTACCTGATGTGCCGGACCACGCTCCCGGACGATCTGGCGTACACGATCATCGAGACGCTCTTCAGCGCCCGTGACCGCCTCCAGGCCCCGTCGGCGCCGGGCGGGCGGCTGGACATGCGCTACGCCATTGGCACCGGCGTCGTCCCGCTCCACCCGGGCGCCGCCCGCTATTACCGGTCCGTCTACGGCTGAGCCTTCAGCCGCAGCTCCACGACCAGGCCGCGCGGCACGGCGGGCAGCAGCGCCAGCGTGGCTCCGCACGTCTTGGCCAGCTCGGCGGCGATGGCCAGGCCCAGGCCGCTGCCCGGCACGTTCGCGTGGGCCCCGGACCGCCAGAACCGTGCCGGCGCCTCCGAGCGCTCCTCCTCGCTCAGCCCCGGCCCGTCGTCGGCCACCCGCAGCACGCCGTCGTCCAGGGTGACCGTGACCGTGCCGCCCTCGGGCACGAACTTCTGGGCGTTGTCGAGCGCGATGTCCGCGATCCTGGCCGCGGCCTCCGGAACGACCGATGTTTCGGAAATGTCGGCCACGAGCCGCACTCCCTTGGCCGCGTACACCTCCCGCCACGTCCCGAGCCGCGGCGCGAGCGGGACCTCCTTGCCCTCGACCGCCGTGCCCGCCTCCACCTTGGCCAGCGCCAGCAGGTCCTCCACCAGCAGCGTCAGCCGGTCCAGCTCCGCCATCGCCTCCTCGAACATGGGTAGGTGCCCGACGCCGGGCAGCAGCTCGACCCGCGCGTTCGGCACCGCGTCGTACTGGTGCGCCGACGACGGCTCCC
>NZ_JBFAMX010000048.1:0-35695 GCF_040659615.1 Nonomuraea sp. NPDC049784 | reverse complement strand
ACCGCCGGGCGGGAGGCGACGGGTTTCGTCCCGATTCCGGGTCCCCGCACGGCGCCGGCGCAGGGATGGTGCTGCGACGGCCAGCAGTTCCGCGGGGAGGTCTGAGTAGGGCCCAGTCATGACCGGTCAGTCGGCCGCCCAAGGAGGCGGGGTTCGTACGGGGTGATCTTGAGACTGGCGAGGGCCTCCCAGCCGCGGTCGACGGCGTCGATGTGATCGCGCATTGCGCGAGCGCGGCCGACTACCGCCGCCCACGGCGTGATGTGGCGCAGACCCGCGGACTGCTGGACGCCCTGGGTGATGCCCGGCCGCACCTGGTCTACGCGTCGATCGTGGGGGTGGACCGGGCGCCGTTCGGGTTCTTCGGCGCCAAGCTGGAGTCCGAGCGCGTCGTCGAGAGGTCGGGGCTGCCATGGACGGTGCTGCGTGCCACCGAGTTCCATGACCTGCTGTTGATGTTCCTGATGCGGCTGGCCAAGGGTCCGATCGCGGTGGTGCCGCGCGGGTCGAGACTCCAGCCCGTGGACGCGGGCGAGGTCGCCGACCGCATGACGAAGCTGGTTCTGGGGCCGCCCGGCGGCCGGGTGCGCGAGCTCGGCGGGCCGTGCGTGGAGTCCATGGCCGGCTTGATGCAGGCGTACCTGGCCGCGACGGGCCGGCGCCGCCGGATCGTCAGGATCCCGGTGCCGGGCCGTGCGGGCGCGGTGCTCGGCGTCGGCGATCATCTGCTCACCGACGGCGACCGGGGTACGGTGACCTTCGATGACTACCTACGTGCCCGTACCGGTTCGGGTGACCCCATCGGGCACCCTTATACCCGCTGACGCGCGTACCTGAGTGGTGACGGCAGATGCCACGGACAGTGAACGCGGCGGCCTACGCGCGCCGTCGCGAGGAGTTCCTCGACGCCGCGCAGCGGCTGATCGAGTCCAAGGGCTACGAGCAGATGAGCATCCAGGATGTCCTGGACGCGGCCGGTACCTCCCGGGGTGCCTTCTACCACTACTTCGGGTCGAAGCAGGAGCTGCTGCGGGCCATGGTCGACCGCTTCGCCAAGGCCGTGGCCTCGCTCCTCGAGCCGATCGTCGAAGACCCCGGGCTGTCCGCAACGGACAAGCTGCGCGGCGTCTTCGCCGAGCTGGCGGCCCGCGAGGGCCGGCAGCGCGAGGCGCTGGTGAGCACCCTGCGCGTCTGGTACTCCGAGGACAATGTCCGTGTTCGCCAGAGAGTCCGCGCGGGCATCATCGACCAGCTCACCTGCTGCGGCCCGTCCTCGCGCAGGGCGGACACGAGGGGGAGTTCGTGATCCCCGATCCGGAGCAGATCAGTCGCGTCCTGGCCACGCTGCTCCAGGACCTGAACGACGACCTCGCCGATCAGTTCTTCGCCCGTGCGGATCGCGCGGCCGACATGAGCGCGGCGGAGCGTACCGTGGCCGGCTACACGTGGGCGATCGATCGGATTCTCGGCGTGCCCCACGAGTCGGTCGTCCTGGCCGGTATGACGATGTCGCGCGCCTGGTTCGACCAGGGGCCGGTCTGACCCGGCTCGGTCTCATCCGCGCCGCCCGGTTCCGGCGGGCGCGAAGAGGCCGAGGAAGCGCTCCGCGGTGGCCCGCAGTCCGGTCAGTGTGAGGGCATCGGCGGTGATGGCGTCGTCGAGGGTACGGGCGCGGACGAGCAGGGCGGCCAGCGTCCGCGGGCTGGTCCCCGCGCCACCCCGCTTGCGGTTCACCCGCCCGCCCCTGCACGCGCAGTTCAGCGGCGACACGGGGGCTGGGACAGCATCCCAGGCCAGGAGCGTTGGACGAGTTATGGCACCCCACAGGCACCTACGGCTGCAGGTCAGGCCGTTGGACGTAATTTTCGGCACTCACCCGCACCGACGTGGTCCGCGACGCGCCGGCTGGGCCGCGTTCCTGGCCGGCGCGGTCTCCCCCGCGACGGGGTCCTCAGCTAGTGGGGATCTGCAGCGCGCGGAACTCCTTCAGCCAGTACGACGGCGCCGACAACCCGGACGGGCGCCGCTTGATCGTGTACGGGGCGTACACGCGGGTCGCCCGCGCCAGGGAGATCGCCTCCGACCTCCAACAGACCCTCGCCGGCGAGCTCGAACACGACCCCGCCTTCGACGGCGACGCCCCGCTGCTCGCCGCCTTCTTCATCGCCGGCTACACCGCCGTACTGGTGGAGACCGCCCGGCGCCTGATCGCCGGAGAACCGGCCGACACCATCGCAGACGACCACCGCGCCCGCCTGGAGCGCCTGTTCGACGCCCTCAGCAGCGGATTCGTGCCCCGGCCGTGAGGATCACTGCCGAAATCGGCGGACGTCGCGCCGCACGCCGTGATCTGCTCGCACAACCCGCCGGCACCGGCCTGGTCACCCACCTGACGTACCGGGCGGTCCGGTGAAGAGCGTTTCCGGAGCGGCGAGCGCCAGACCGGCGGCGCCGAGCGCATGCTGGGCGTCGCTCCAAGGACGAACGATCACTTGGACGCGGTAGGCCGCGGTGACCTGGCTGGCCCGCATCACGACGGAGAACCCGGGCTCCAGACCCGGCCAGAGAACGTGGTTCTCGCCGATGACCGCGATGGTGGGCGTGCCGAGCAGGTTGACGACGCCGGCGACGGCCCGCCCGAGTATGGCGCCGACCTCGGCGAGTACCCGGGCCAGCGACCGCTCACCGGAGACCCACCGTGAGCGGAGCTCCTCGATGGTGGTGGACGCCTCGGCGAGGCCCTCGCGACGGGCGGCGCGCAGGATCCCGTCGTCGCTGGTGAACGTCTCCAGACAGCCCCGGGCGCCACAGGCGCAGCGCGGGCCGGTGGCGGCGACCGGCGTGTGGCCGAACTCTGCGGACAGCCCACTCGGGCCGCGGTGCACCCGCCGCCGCAGGACCGCCCCGACCCCCACCCCGTCGCCGATGCCGAGCACCAGGAAGTCGTCGTGCTCACGTCCCGTCCGGTACAGGAGTTCGGCGGTGGCACTGGCCGTGAGGTCGTTGTCGACGAGCACCGGGATCGGCAACTCGGCACGCAGCCGTTCACCGAGGGGAAGGTTGCTCCACCCAAAACGGGGACAGAACCGGATGTAGCCCGCATCGACGGAAGATGGCACGGCCACGCCCACGGCCTTGAGCCTGGGGCCCACGGCGGGGTCGGCCAGCCGCTGGCCGATGACCCTGAGTAGCTGAGGAAGTGGGTCTGCGTGACAGTCGAAGGGCGATACATCGGATGTAAGCATCCGGCCATCCAGCCCTGCTACGACGGTGACGAGATGGTCGGTCGCCACCCGTACGCCGATGGTCGCGGCGGCCTCCGGCACGACCTGTAGCGGGATGCGCGGTCGGCCGACCACCCCGGCCTGCGGGGCGAGGGTTCGTAGATATCCGCAGCTCAATAGGCGTCGCGTGTGTTCGTGTACGGTCGCGTCGCCGAGCTTGAGCCGGGCCGCGATCTGACGCCGGTCCAGGGCGCCCACAGTGCCGAGAAGCGCCAGGATCTCGACGCAGGTCAGATCGCCACGACCGGCCATTCGGCGAGCAGTCATCGGATATTTCCTATCACGATCTCATTGACATTACGGATTGCGACGTCCTAGTTTCGAAACAATTAACTCGGCCCCGAGCTTATTGAGTGGAGCTGCGATGGGCAGGCAGATGCATGGCGGTCGGCGATCATTGGCGGTCGCGACAGCGGTGGTCATCGCGGGGGGACTGACGGCCGGTTGCGGGGGCGACGGCCAGGAATCATCAGGAGGCAACAAGGCGAGCAACGGCGCAGTGACGCTCACCTGGTCGATGTGGGCGTCCGGAACGGAGGACCGAAATGCTTGGCAGAAAGTGGCCGACCAGGTCACCCAGAAGTACCCGAACATCAAGATCACACTCGAGACCTCGCCGTTCAACGACTACTTCACCAAACTCGGCACCCGCCTGGCCGGCGGCAGCGCGGCGTGCATCGTCTCCATGCAGAGCCTGCGCACGGGCGGCTACGTCAGCGGCATGCGTCCCTTGGACGACCTGATCAAGAAGAACAACCTCGACACCGCCGACTTCGACCCCTCGATCATGGCCGGGCTGGCCTCGGGCGGCAAACAGTACGCGCTGCCGTACGATCTCGGCTCGCTGATCATCACCTACAACAAGGACATGTTCAAAGCGGCCGGCGTGCCCGCGCCGAAGGTCGGCTGGAGCGTGGCGGACTTCGAGTCGGCGGCCAAGAAGCTGACCACCGGCGGCAAGTACGGCTTCGTGGCCTACCCCTCGGCCCTGGGGATGTTCTCGATGATCCTGTCCAAGACGGGCGCGGAGCCGATGGACGCGTCCGGCAAGCTCACCCTCACCACCGAGCCGATGACGAGCGGCTTCCAGTGGTACGCGGACCTGGCTGCCAAGCAGGGGGTCGCGCCCAAGGTGCCCGGCGTGAACAACAACTGGGCCGAGACCCAGTTCCTCAGCGGCAGCGTGGCGATGTCGGTGAACGGCCCCTGGTCCGTTCTGGAGCTCAAGGCGCAGGCCAAGTTCGATGTGGGCCTGGCCACCATCCCCGCCGGTCCGAACGGGACCAAGAGCTACTCGGCCGGGTCCGGCTTCGGCATCTCCCAGTCCTGCCCCTACCCGGACGAGGCGTTCAAGGCGATCAGCACGATGACCAGCGCCGACATGCTCGGGCAGCTCGGCTCGGTCGGGCGCGCCTATCCGGCACGCAAGTCCGTCCAGAACAAGTGGTACGAGAACGCCTTCGAGGGCGCCAAGCCCGTCATCGACGCCGCCAACGCCTCCGCCAAGCCGTTCCGGGCGACCAGCAACTGGGACCCGGTGGAAAAGCTGCTGGCCCAGTACGGCATCCAGGCCTTCAACGGGCAGGCAACGGCGGCGGACGTACTCAGCCAGGTGCAGCAGCAGGCACCAGCATAGGGAGCGACGTGCACGACGATGCCAAACCCCCGCGCCTGCGGCGTGACGGGCGGGCCGCGGCCCTGTTCGCCGCGCCCAGCCTGTTCGGGTTGACGCTGTTCACCCTCTTCCCGATCGTGTTGTCCCTGGTGATGGCGTTCTTCCAGTGGCCCGCGGTGGGCGAGCGTACCTTCACCGGGCTGGAGAACTTCGCGACGCTGTTCACCGATCCCGTGTTCCTGCGGGCGCTGTTCAACACGCTGCTGTTCGTGGTGCTCTACCTGCCGCTCAACCTCATCGTGTCGGTGGGGCTGGCGGTGTGGATCTCACCGCGCATCAAGGGCCGCAAGGCGCTGCGGGTGGTGTTCTTCCTGCCCGTGGTCACGCCGATGGTGGCCAACGCGATCGTCTGGCGGATGATCTACCAGCCGAACGGGCTCATCGACGGCTCACTGTACGCCGCCACCGGCGTGCACGCGCCGAACTTCCTCGGCGAGCAGGGCTGGGCCATGTTCGCCGTCGTCGCGATGAGCGTGTGGCAGGGGTTCGGGTACAACATGCTGGTCTTCTCGGCCGCACTGGACGCCATCCCGCGGAACCTCCTGGAGGCCGCGCAGATCGACGGGGCGGGACCGTGGCGGCAGTTCTTCCGCGTCATGCTGCCGATGATCTCCCCGGCGCTGTTCTTCGCCACGACCATGACGCTCATCACGTCGTTCCAGGTCTTCACCCAGCCGTTCCTGATGACCGGCGGCGGGCCCGGCATCGACACCCAGACCCTCATGATGTTCGTCTTCGACAAGGGGTTCTCGATCTACCAGTACGGACTCGCGTCCGCCGGGGCCTGGATCCTGTTCGTGCTGGTCCTGGGCGTGACCGCGGTGCAGTTCGCCGGCCAGCGCAGATGGGTGAACTACGATGTCTGATCACGCTGTCCGCCGCGTCAGGCTGGTCGTCTCGCACGTCGCGCTCTACCTGGTGGCCGCCGCGTTCCTGTCGCCGCTGGTCTACATGCTGGCCACGTCGCTCAAGCCCGCCGACGAGGTGTTCGGGTCACCGCCGAGCCTGCTCGGCTCGCTGCTCCGGTGGCAGAACTACAGCGAGGCGTTCGAGTACCTCCCGTTCGGGCGGTTCGTCCTCAACGGGCTCGCCGTCGCCATCTGCGGCACCGTCGTGGTGCTGGTGGCGTCGAGCATGTCGGCGTACGCCTTCTCGCGGCTGCGCTGGCGCGGTCGCGACGGCGTCTTCCTGGTCTTCCTGGCCACGCTGATGATCCCCCAGGAAGTGCTGGTCGTGCCGATGTTCATGCTGATGCGCTGGTTCGGCTGGGTGGACTCCTTCCAGGCGCTGATCTTCCCTTGGGCGTTCACCGCCTTCGGGACGTTCATGCTGCGCCAGTTCTTCCTGACCATCCCCGAAGAGATCTCCGAGAGCGCGCGCATCGACGGCGCGGGATCGGTGCGGGTCTTCACCAGCATCATGCTGCCGCTGATCAGGCCCGCGCTCGCGGTGCTGGCGGTCTTCACGTTCATCAACTTCTGGAACAGCTTCATGTGGCCGCTGATCATCATCAACTCGGTGGACGAGAAGGCCACCGTCCCCCTGGGTCTGCAGCTCTTCTTCGGCCAGCAGGGCACCCAGTGGAACCTCGTCATGGCCGCCTCTGTGATCTCCATGGCGCCCACCGCGGCGCTGCTCATCATTCTGCAGAAACATCTCGTACGCGGGATCGCGACCAGCGGTTTCGGCGGCCGATGAAATCTCATGAAAGGAACATTGTGGACCACGCCTGGTTCTCCGAGTCCCGGTTCGGCATGTTCGTGCACTGGGGCCTGTACGCTCTGGCCGCCCGCCACGAGTGGGTGAAGAACCGCGAGCAGCTGACCGATGAGGACTACCAGCGCTACTTCGACCACTTCGACCCCGACCTGTACGACCCGGCGCAGTGGGCGCGGCTGGCCAAGGACGCCGGCATGCGCTACATCGTCCTCACCACCAAGCACCACGAAGGCTTCTGCCTGTGGGACTCGGCGCACACCGATTACAAGGCGACCCGCACCCCCTGGGGCAGGGACCTGATCGCGCCGTTCGTGGAGGCCGTACGCGCGGAAGGGCTGAAGGTCGGCTTCTACCACTCGCTGATCGACTGGCACCACCCCGAGTTCCCCGTCGACTCCCGCCACCCTCAGCGCGAAGACGAGGCGTTCAAAGCTGCCACCGCGGGCCGCGACGTCTCCAAGTACGCCGACTACCTGCACGCCCAGGTACGCGAACTCCTCACCGAGTACGGCCGGATCGACTACCTGTTCTTCGACTTCTCCTACAAGAACAGGCCGGGCGAGTGGGGCGGCAAGGGCGCCGACGACTGGCGCTCTCCCGAGTTGCTGGAGATGGTGCGAGAGCTCCAGCCAGGGATCATCGTCAATGACCGGCTCGACATCCCCGGCGACTTCGTCACCCCCGAGCAGTACCAGCCCGCCGGCCCGATGACCGTCGACGGCCGCGAGGTGCCGTGGGAGGCCTGCCAGACCCTCAACGGCAGCTGGGGATACGACCGGGACAACCTCGACTACAAGTCCCCTGACCTGCTCGTACGCATGCTGATCGACAGCGTCGCCAAGGGCGGCAACCTGCTGCTCAACGTGGGCCCGGACGGACGCGGCCAGATCGACCCACGCGCCCGCCAGAGCCTCGCTGACATCGGCGCCTGGATGCGGCTGAACTCCCGCTCCATCTACGGCTGCGGCCCCAGCGGTTTCACCGCGCCTCCCGACTGCCGCTACACCCAGCGCGGTGATCGGCTCTATCTGCACGTGTTCGGCTGGCCGTTCCGCCACCTGCACCTGCCGGGGCTGGCGGGGCGCGTGAAGTACGCCCAGTTCCTGCACGACGCGTCGGAGATCCGTACGCGCGTCATCGACCCCACCCAGAAGGCCGGGAACACGACCATGGGCGGCCTGGCCCTGGACACCCTGACCCTCGACCTGCCGGTTCAACGCCCCGACGTCGCCGTACCGGTCATCGAACTGTTCCTCACCGACTAGGAGTACTTCGTTAGGTCCGGGATTTGTGAGACGGTCTTCGCGTGACTCCGGCGGACCTGGCTGATGTTCGAGGCTGTCTTGAGGACTTCGCGGCTGAGGCGGTTGCTTCGTAAGATGAGTAGCACACTGGTGACCAGCCTTAGTTCGCGAAGCCTGCGCAGGACGGAAAAGCCGTTCTTTGGGTCACGTCGAAGCCGTACCGCTCGGCCAGCGGCCGGTGCCCGTGCGAGTACACCAAGATCGCCAAGCACGGCAACGCAGGCCCCAGAACCCGGGCCGGGATCTGGATGCGGAACCGGATGTTCGGCAACAAGTTCACCCGCGGGCTGATGATGCGGATGGCCGACGACCTCACGACCGGCGTCGAGCTCAAGACGTACGGCTGAAGGGGCCGTACCAGAGCGGATCCTACGGTGGCACCGCCGATCAGGGATGAGGGGGACGGTTTGGAAGCGTGTAGAGGAGCATGGGCTGCCGGATCCCTATGACCGAGGGCGGCCGTTGGGAAGGAGGCCGGTGGCCTGGCCGGATGTCCCACGCGGTGCTGGTCACCCTAAACCGTCGGGTCGGGACCCAGGACGGTGTCGAGCAGTCCGCCCAGCAGGTCGAGCTGTTCGGCCGTGAGGCTCTGGAACGAGGTCACGATGACGGTGTCCACGGCCTCCTGGCCCGCCACCCGCAGCCGTTCCCCCTCCTCGGTGAGCCGGTGCCGCACCGCGCGACCTGGGCCGGGCGCGCGCTCGATCAGGCCGCGATCGGCCATCCGTACGGCGAGCGAGCCGAAGGACTGGTCGGTCTGGAAGGTCAGCACCGCGAGGTCATGGAGTGAAGCATCGGGCTTGCGGTACAGGTGGCGCAGGGTGTCCCACTGCACAAGCGAGAGCCCGAGCGGAGCGAGGGCCCGGCTCAGCGCGCGGTGGTGGCGGTGCTGGAGCCGTTTGACGGCCAGAGCGACGTCCGCCGGACGGTACTTCATGCCGCCGATTCTAGCGGACCGATCCAGCTTCCTTATATAAGGAGTCTGATATAAGGTTCCTTATATACCTCTGAAAGGACGGACCGATGAGCACCTCCACTCCGGCCGGCGCCCTCCGGACCACCCGCACCGACACCCACGAGCTCGGCACGATCGAGATCACCGTCCAAGACCGTGACCGCACCCGGCCGTACCTGTTGCTGCACGGTGGGGCCGGCCTGGCGACCATGACCGTCTTCGCCGACCTGCTCGCCGAGCGCACCCGCAGCAGGGTGCTGCTGCCCACCCACCCCGGCTTCGGCGGCACCCCCAAGGCCGCCGAGCTGACCGGCGTCACCGATCTGGCCCGCGCCTACGTCGCGATGCTGGAGAGGTACGGCCTCAGCGACGTGACGGTCGTCGGCAACTCCTTCGGCGGCTGGCTGGCCGCCGAGATCGCCCTGCAAGGCAGCCCCCGTGTCAGCGGCGCCGTCATCATCGACGGGATCGGCATCGAGGTCCCCGGCCACCCGATGACCGACCTCAATGGCATGTCGGCCGCCCAGATCCGTACGTACTCCTTCCACGACCCGACCAGGCTGCCCGCCCCGCCGAGCACCGCCGACCCCGGACCCAGCCCTGACGTCCTGGCGCTGATCGGCTACACCGGCCCAGCCATGACCGACCCGACGCTGGCCGAGCGGCTCGGCCGCCTCGACCTCCCGGTCCGCGTGCTGTGGGGAGAGAGCGACCGCATCGTGGATCCGGAGTACGGCAAGGCCTACGCCGCCGCGATCCCGGGGGCGACGTTCACCCTGCTGCCTCGTACCGGCCACCTGCCCCAACTCGAGACACCCGAGGAACTGCTCGACGCGCTGCTCGACCTCGGAGACCTGTAAGCAGGCGATCCCCATGAGGGCGGGCTGGTCGCCGCGAGCGTCGCGAGCCGTGGCACGCAGCCGATGGCGATGTCGCCGGGGAGGCTCAGGCGGCTCCGCTATGTCCCGTCCCGGATCCGATCACCGATCCGGCCAGAATCTTCAACCCGAACGTACGCCGACGAGACCGGCTCGGCGGCGTCCTCCACGAATACTCACATGCCGCTTGAACTGCACGGACGACGTTTTCGGCAGGCGCAGATCTGCACAAGAGCTGACCCGGCGGGGCCTTGACTACCAGCCAAGGGGCTCCGTGTCGCGCTCCGACCAGGATCGTCGGCGGCTGCGCTGCCACGCCCGGTAGGCCGGCATCGCCTCCGCCTGCGCCCGGTACGCCGCGACGAGCGCGTCCCGGATGCGGGGCACGTGCTCGGCGACCGGGCCGTCTGCCGGCCACAGAAGCCGCTCGCGCACCCACATCGGGTCGCCGGCCAGCGGCTTGACCACCACGTTCTCGCGCCCGGCCGTGATCGCCCGGCACAGGACACGCCGTGCCCCTGGCTGATCAGGGAGAAGACCACGCTGGCGTTGGTGCGCTGGATTCGCCGCGGCGCGAATCCCGCCCGGCGGCAGGCGTCACGGAACATCGCCCGCATCCGGAGGTCCTTGCCGACTCCCGGCAGCCAGCGCTCGCCGGCCAGCGCGGCCAGCGGCACTTCGGGTTCGGCCGCCAGCGGGTGGTCCTTCGACAGCACGATGAAGACCGGCTCGATGCCCAGCACCGCCTCGCCCAGTTCCTCGGGCACCGGCAGTTCGTATCCCGGATAGTCGACGCTCAGCCCGATCTCCAGCCGGGACTCGGCCAACAACTCGACCAGTTCCTCGTCCGAGTCGCTCACGTGCAGTGGTCTCGGGCCTGGTGCGCGAGGCCCCTTCGCGTCAGCGGCCGGTGGGGAAGCGCGGCGACGTTCTACTTCCACCTACTTCCACCCCGGTCCTCGCCGATGTCGCCGAGGAGCTGTGCGAGCACGTCTCTGGGCTTACGAGTGTCAGCCATGTTCCCCCGGGGAACAGTCGAAAGTTTCAAGACGCCATTTCCGCTGGAAGTGGCATGTGAGGTGCGTAGACAAGTCGGGAGGTCCCCGAAACTTTTTGAGCATCATTGACATATTTCGGGAGTGTTTCCACACTGGATCCTCGAGGTGACCGCCCCGCCAGGCCGGTGGACATGGCAGGGCTCGCTGCCTCTGACGCCCTGGTGGTCTGCGTCCCATGAGGGGTGCGGCGTCGATCCGGCGGGGTGTGTCTCCGCGTTCGCTTCGTAATTCAGTAATGGAGGCTCAGGCATGCGCACAAACGCCCTACCCCCGCCTGAAATCCGACGATCCTTCACCGGCTTCCGCCGGGTTGTGGCGGTCGGCGTTCTCGGCTTAGTCGGCACGATCGCCCCCTTGGCGTTGTCGCTTCCCGCCGATGCCGCGGAGACCACGCTCGGCGCGGCGGCCGCACAGAGCGGGCGTTACTTCGGCACCGCGATCAGCGCCGGCAAGCTTGGCGACTCGGCCTACACGACGATCGCCAACCGCGAGTTCAATATGGTGACGCCCGAGAACGAGATGAAGATCGACGCCACCGAGCCGAACCAGGGGCAGTTCAACTTCACCAATGCAGACCGCGTCTACAACTGGGCCGTGCAGAACGGCAAGCGGGTCCGCGGGCACACCCTGGCCTGGCACTCCCAGCAGCCCGGCTGGATGCAGTCCCTGTCCGGCAGCGCGCTGCGCCAGGCGATGATCGACCACATCAACGGCGTCATGGCCCACTACAAGGGCAAGCTCTACGCCTGGGACGTGGTCAACGAGGCCTACGCCGACAGCGGCGGCGGACGGCGCGACTCCAACCTCCAGCGCACCGGCAACGACTGGATCGAGGTGGCCTTCAAGACCGCCCGGGCCGCCGACCCGGGCGTCAAGCTCTGCTACAACGACTACAACATCGACAACTGGACCTGGGACAAGACGCAGGGCGTCTACAACATGGTCAAGGACTTCAAGGCCCGCGGTGTGCCGATCGACTGTGTCGGTCTCCAGGCCCACTTCAACAGCGGCAGCCCCTACAACAGCAACTTCCGCACCACGATTTCGAGTTTCGCCGCCCTCGGCGTGGACGTCCAGATCACCGAGCTGGACATCCAGGGGGCCTCGGCCACGACCTACGCCAACGTGGTCAACGACTGCCTGGCCGTCGCCCGCTGCAACGGGATCACCACCTGGGGCGTCCGGGACAGCGACTCCTGGCGCTCCGGCGACACTCCACTCTTGTTCGACGGCAACGGTAACAAGAAGCCTGCCTACACTTCGGTCCTCAACGCCCTCAACAGCGCGAATCCGAACCCCGACACCACGCCGCCGAGCACGCCGGGCACCCCGACGGCGTCCAACGTGACCGCGTCGGGCGCGACCCTGACCTGGGCCGCGTCGACCGACACCGGTGGTTCGGGCCTGGCGGGTTACAACGTCTACCGCGAGCAGGGCGCCACCGACACGCTGCTGGGTCAGTCGACCACCAACTCGATCACGTTGACCGGGCTGACCGCCAACACCCAGTACCAGGTGTACGTGCAGGCGCGTGACGGCGCGAACAACCTGTCCGGCAACTCCCAGCTGGTCACCTTCACCACCCAGACGGGCGGCGGCACCGACACCACGCCGCCGAGCACGCCGGGCATCCCGGCCGCGTCCAACGTGACCTCCTCCGGCGCGACGTTGACGTGGAGCGCGTCCACGGACGCGGGCGGCAGCGGCTTGGCCGGCTACGACGTGTACCGCGAGCAGGGCACGGCCGACACGCTGCTGGGTCAGTCGACCACCAACTCGATCACGTTGACCGGGCTGACCGCCAGCACCCAGTACCAGGTGTACGTGCAGGCGCGTGACGGCGCGGGCAACCTGTCGGCCAACTCGGCGCCGGCGACCTTCACCACCACTGGCGGCAACACCGGCGGCTCCTGCACCGTGACCCCGACCACGCAGACTCAGTGGCAGAACGGGTACGTCATCGACCCGGTCCGGGTGACGGCGGGCAACTCGGCGATCAGCGGCTGGACGGTGACCTTCACCCTGCCGGCCGGGCACACCATCACCGCCTCCTGGAACACCCAGCTGACCGTGAGCGGGCAGACCGTGACGGCCAGGAACGCGGGCCACAACGGCAACCTCGGCCCGGGCGCCAGCACCACCTTCGGCTTCCAGGTCAGCCGTCCCAACGGGAACACCTCGCTGCCGAGCGGGTACACCTGCGCCTGACAGCTATTTCTCTCTGGCCCATCCACCCCTCACCGGGTGTGGGTGGGCCAGGGGCTCGTCCTGGACAGGCTCGGCGGCCTCCACGCTCGCCTCACCGAGCCCGAGCGGGTTCCCCCGAGGGTATCGCCAGAGGAGGCCGGGCTACCAGGCGGACGTCGGCTTGACGCCGCCCCCTGTTGACGTCGATGACGGTGCAGTTGACGTAGCTGGAGGCGGGGGAGGCCAGGAAGGCGACCACCTCGGCAATGTCCTGGGGTTCGCAGACACGGCCGAGCGCCGATATGTCGGCGAACTGCTGGCGCTGTTCCTCGTTGAAGATCTTGCGGATGCATTCGGTGAGGACGAATCCGGGACGTACGACGTTGCTGCGGATGCCCTCCGCGCCGACGATGACGTTGGCCGGCTTGAAATCCCGGTGCACGATCCCGGCCCGGTGGATCGCGGCCAGCGCGGTGGCGGTGCCGATGGCCAGCCGATCCAGCGAAGGACCCGTGCGCGGGCCCTCCTCCTGCACGATCTGCTGCAGGGACGTGCCCTTGACGAACTCGCTCACGATGTACGGCCGGCCGTTCTCGACACCCGTGCCGAGGACGGCCGCGGTGCAGAACGGCGCCACACTCCGGGCGACTTCCGCCTCACGCGGGAAACGCCCGACGCTGACCGCGTCGTCCGACTGATCCTGCTGCAGCCACTTGACGGCCACGTGGGCGCCTGCGGGGGTTCTGGCCAGATAGACGACGCCCTGCCCGCCCTCGCCCAGCCTGCCGGGGAGTTCCAGATCCCCCAACCGCTGAGGGTCACCAGGCGAGAGGAGAGCGCAGGGCCGCCGGCCGGAAGGTGTCCTTCTCGGACACCCGAGGGCGAGCGGCCACCGCGTTCAGCGCATCATTCGCCGGTCATCGCGGCATGGAGGCGCAGGTACGGCTCGGCGTCCTTCGGCCTGTTCTGGCGCTGCAGCGTACGACCGAGCAGCAGGCAGGCGTACCCCTCCGCCGGGTCGCGCTCCAGGACCAGCCGGAGCTCGGCCTCGGCCCGGCGGAGCTGGGCCGAGTGGTAGTAGGCGCGGGCCAGCAGCAGCCGGGCCGCCAGGTTGTCCGGCGCCGCGGCCACCACCTGGGCCAGGATGCGGGCGGCCCCGATGTAGTCCTGCGAGTCGAAGAACCGGCGCCCGCGCTTGTACTCCTCGGCCAGCTTCTCGATCTGCATGTTCACTCCTCTCCGGTGTGCGGAAGGCGTTCGGCGGGGATGACGCCCAGGCGGCCGGCCTGGTAGTCCTCCATCGCCTTGAGGATCTCGGCGCGGGTGTTCATCACGAAGGGGCCGTAGTGCACGACCGGCTCGCGGATCGGCTGCCCGCCGAGCAGCAGCACCTCCAGGTTCGGCTCGGCCTGGGGCTGAGCCTGGTCGGCGGCGACGGTGAGCGCCCCGCCCTGGCCGAAGACGACCAGCTGTCCCTTGTGTACCGGCTTGCGCTCGTCCCCGGCGAAGCCCTGTCCTGCCAGCACGTAGGCGAGGGCGTTGAAGCCGGGGTTCCACGGCACCTCCAGCCGCGCGCCGGGGCTCACCGTCGCGTGCACCATCGTGATCGGGGTGAACGTGACGCCCGGACCGGCGTGCCCGTCCAGCTCACCGGCGATCACCCGCAGCAGCGCGCCGCCGTCGGCCGAGGCGAGCAGCTCCGCCTGGCGACCGCGGATGTCCTGGTAGCGGGGCAGGTGGAACTTGTGGGCGCGGGGCAGGTTGACCCACAGCTGGACGCCGTGGAACAGGCCGCCCGAGACCACCAGGTGCTCCGGAGGCTTCTCGATGTGCAGCAGGCCCGATCCCGCGGTCATCCACTGGGTGTCGCCGTTCGTGATCGTGCCACCGCCGCCGTTGGAGTCCTGGTGCTCGAAGATGCCGTCGATGATGTAGGTGACGGTCTCGAAGCCGCGGTGCGGGTGCCAGGGCGTGCCCTTGGGCTCGCCGGGCGCGTACTCGACCTCGCCCATCTGGTCCATGTGGATGAACGGGTCCAGCGCGGACTGCGGCACGCCGGCGAACGCGCGCCGTACCGGGAATCCCTCGCCCTCGAACCCGCTGGGCGCGGTCGTCACCGACCTCACGGGCCGCCGTGCGACGGAAGCAGGGTCGGGTACGGCGACGCGCGGCAGCGTAAGGGTGTCGGCGGTGATGGCGGGCATGACCCCTCCTGTTCGTTGAATATTCAACTGATGCCCGCCTTAACGCGTGGCCACCGTCGGGCATTCCCTGACCGTTGCGGTGCGGTCGATGGATCTTGCCGCTCTTCTTGATCGCGAGTGCAAGACATCCCAACTGTCACGCTGATAGCGTTCTGGCCCGGCATGTTGCCGCATTGGGGGGTCTAGGGTGAATCAGCCGTTGGTGGAGGACGATCCGCGGCGGTTGGGCTCGTACGACATCATCGCTCGCGTCGGAGAGGGCGGCCAGGGCGTCGTCTACCTCGGGCTGACGGCGACCGGCGAGCAGGTCGCCGTCAAGCTCCTCCATCGCGGCCTGCTGACCGACCCTGACGCGAGGAAGAGATTTCTGCGCGAGGTGCAGATCGCCCAGCGCGTGGCCAGGTTCTCCACCGCGCCCGTGCTCCACGCCGACATCGCGGGCCAACGGCCGTACATCGTCAGCGAGTACGTGCCCGGGCCTTCGCTGCACGACCTCGTCACCAACGAGGGGCCGCGGCGCGGCGCCGCGCTCGACCGGCTGGCGATCAGCACCGCCACGGCGCTGGCAGCCATCCACCGCGCCGGGATCCGGCACGGGGACTTCAAGCCCGGCAACATCCTGATGGGGCCGGAGGGCCCCGTTGTGATCGACTTCGGCGTCGCCCGCGCTCTGGACGCGCCGGGCACCACCTCGCGCGGATCGGTGATGGGAACGCCGTCCTACCTCGCGCCGGAGCAACTCGCCGGGGTGCCGGTGACGGAGGCGGCCGACGTCTTCGCGTGGGGCGGGACCATGGTGTACGCCGCCTCGGGCCGGTCCGCGTTCGGCGCGGACTCCACCGCGGCGGTGATCAACCGCGTTCTCAACCAGGAGCCGGACATCTCCGGGCTGAGCGGGACGTTGCTCGGACTCGTCACCGCCAGCCTGTCCAAGGATCCGGCCAAGCGGCCGAGCGCCCACGACCTGGTCGTCCGGCTGACATCGATGACCTCACTGGCCGCGCTGCCCTCGCCGCCGGCGCGCAGGCGGCGCCGTACGGTGATCCTGTCGCTCGCAGGAGGTGCTGCTGCCGCGGCGCTGCTCGTCGCGGGCGGCCTGCTGATCAACACGGGCGGTCACCCGGTGGGATCACCCCCGGAGGGTGGCTCGACGTCTCAGCCGCCGGTGCCATCCACCACTGCCCAGCCCACGCTGCGATCCCAGAGCACGCTGCCGTCACAGACCGAAATCGCCGAACAGCGGACGATCCCCTCGGCACCCAAGCAGACGCCCCGCCGCAAGACGTCGATCCCCACAACCAAGCCGACTCGCATCGAGAACCCCGCGAGCACGTCAGTGGGTAACGAGGACAGGGTGGGCCCGACACCCGAGCCGAGCTCCGGGCCCACCCCGGAACCGACTGCCGAGGCCAAGACCACCCCCCCATTCAGTCCGACGTGGACGCAGCCCTCGAACCCCTTCACCTGCTGGCCTCAGACGTGTTGACAGCGCCCTCTGGTCCGACAGTTACGGTTTGCGCCCCACGCCGCAGACCGCGTTGATCGTCGCCGACGGCTGCTGCTGCGCCCCCGGCGGCGGCCGCCAGAGCGGCGTGGAGACCACGCCCGGCTCCACGAGCTCGAGGCCCTCGAAGTAGCCGGCCAGCTGCTCGGGGCTGCGCAGCGTGTAGGGAAAGGCGGCCCGCTCGTTGTAGACGCTCACCGCCTCCACCAGAGAGGGGTTCACGTTGACGCCGTCGGACAGGGCCAGGTGGCTGCCGGACGGCAACGCCGCGACATACCGGCGGACGAGGTCGGCGGCGAGGTCGGGATCGGGCACCTGGCCGGCGATGCTGAGCATCATCAGCCCGATCGGCTCTGCGAAATCCAGCGTCTTGGCCGCTCCCGCGATGATGGTGCCGGGGTCGCGCACGTCGGCGTCGACGTAGTCGGTCATGCCCTCCGGGCTGCCGGCGAGCAGGGCGCGGGCGTGCACGAGCACCAGCGGGTCGTTGTCGACGTAGACGATGCGGGACTCGGGGGCGATGCGCTGAGCCACCTCGTGGGTGTTGTCGGCGGTGGGCAAGCCCGCGCCGATATCGAGGAACTGCCTGATGCCCGCCTCGGTGACGAGGTAGGTCACCGCTCGCTTGAGGAACTCCCGCTGCAGCCTTGCCACCTGCGCGAAATCGGGGAACATGCGCAGCAGGTTGTCTCCGGCTTCGCGGTCCACGGCGTAGTTGTCTTCTCCGCCGAGCAGGTAGTTCCAGACCCGGGCGGAATGCGGCTTCGTATGGTCGATCCTGGGGTCGGCGTCCATTGCGAAAGCGTATACGATCTTCCCCGAATCCCCCGGCTCGCCGTGGGAGCCGTGAAGTGGCCGGCGAACTGCTGGAGCGGCGGGAAAATGCTGTGCCTGTTGCGACCGGTGCTCGACATGGAAGCCGCCGACGGGCATCCGAAGTGGCTGCATGACCTCCACGCCTCGCTGAGCAGGCGCACCACCGAGATACGGTCGCGCCTGCTCGGCGCTTGACGTACGCCGCGAGCTGTCCGGGACTCCTCCCGATCTCGGTGCTGACAATGGGCACACGGCTGGGACACCGCGCGGTGCTGGTGATCAAGCCGTGATCACCGCGCTTCACTCACGCTTGCCCGGTGAGATGGAGAGCAGCGCCTTTCCCTTCTCGATCGACACCAGGCTCACCTCCACCGGAGTACGCGAGCGGAACCCGAGGCTGGAACTCGCGCCCTTGCCCAGCACCTGCTGCGCGCCGCCCCCGTGCGGATACTCCATCCAGTACGTGATCGTGTTCGCCTTGACGGCCACGACCTCGAACTTCGGGTAGGAGAACTTCTTGGCGTCGAGCCGGATCGTGACGGGTCTGGACAGCTTCAACAGGCAGTCCCCGTCGAGCCGCAACCCGCCAGGGCGCACAGGGCGAGCACGGGAAGAGTAATCGCGGGGAGCCGGCGCATGGTCGCGTCCCTCCGATCGATAGAGAAGCCGGCGTCCGGTGAGCGCCGGTGCCACAGGACTATCCGACCGGTCCGGGGACGGGTCCCGGGTGACCGTAATCCAGGAGCACGTGAGCCGGGCGCCCGTGCCCCGGGGTTCCGGGGCACGGGCGGTTCCGCATGGATCAGTCGCTGTACGGAGCGACCGTGATCTTGTCGATCGCGGGGGCGTACTGCGAGCGGAGGAGCACCCCAGGGAAGGTCTCCGACGCGTAGGTGGTGCCGTCGAAGTCGGGCAGTTCCGCGGCGGAGAACTCCACCGTGTTCTCGCCCTTCTTCAGCCCCACTGGGACCGTCAGCTCCCAGAAGTTGTTCTCGTGGAACGTGTGGGGGAACATGACGCGCTGCGCGGCGGCGCCGTTCACCGAGATGTCGGCGTGCCTGGCGAGCGGGTCCGGGTTGTAGTGCGTGGCGGCCGACTGCTCCGGGTTGGAGTAGCGGACGCGCATGGCGTACGTGCCGGAGGCCGCCGCCCGCACCGTGAAGGTGAGCGTGTTGGCGTTGCCCGGCTCGCCGCCGACCCCGGTGACCGCGGCCTTGCCGCCGGCCAGGGACAGCTGCGACACCTTCGCTGTACCGGCAAGCTGGGCGGACTCCGCCTCGTAGACGGTGGCCGCAAGCGCGCCGGCGGCCTGCCGCACCTCGAGGCGGTCGACGAGCGGCGTCCCGGACCTGCCGGTGACCGTGACCTTGTTGATGCCGCCGGACAGCGACACCGTCGCGGCCGAGGAGCCACGCCTGGCGTCCGTCACCGGCACGCCGTTGACGGTCACCGACGCCTTGCCGGAGCCGAGCAGCTTCAGGTCGAGAGAGGCCGCGGCGTCCTGGGCGGAGTAGACCCAGAAGGTGGCCGACTGGCCCCGACCGACCGCGACGACCCCGGAGCCCGAGATGCCGCGCTCGTGCCGGTCCTCGTACGACGGGCGCGTCCCGTGCAGGTCGGCCAGCTCGGCCTCGTAGATCGAGGTGGCCGCCGCCGGGTTCGGGAGCGAGAGCCGGATCCGGTCGACGATCGCGTCGCCCTTGGTGGCCTTCGCGCCGTCGAGGCTGCGTGTGGCCAGGGAGATGACGTGCTTGCCCGCCGGGAGCTCCACGGTGGTGTCCGCGTGGTCCCACACCACCCACTTGTAGCCCAGCGGCAGGAACAGCTCCTGCTCCGCGCCCCCGTCGACGCGGACGAAGACGTTGGTCGGCCCCTGCTCGCGCACCCGGTCGAAGGTGTTGAGCGAGTTGGCGAACACACCCAGGTCGTACCGGCCGGCCTGCGGGACCTCGACGGTGAAGTCGAGCACGCCGTCCGAGCCGGTACGCAGCCCGCCCACGTCATAGCGGCCGGAGGTGTAGAACTTCGACACGTCCGCCGGTGAGCCCTCGGGGCCGTTGCGGCTGTAGCCGCCGCCGGTGTACCTCGCGTCCTCCGCCTCGTACGACCGCTCCCACAGCTTGGGCGCGGGCGCGGTCAGAGTGCCCGAGCCGGCGGGGGTGAGGACGATCTCGTACGCCGACGACTCCTTCAGCCTCGGCAGGTCGCCGCTGCCGAAGTCGAAGACCACGGCGCCGTCCTTGACCGCGACGTCGCGCTCGGCGACGATCTCCGGCTGCGCAGAGTCGCCGATCTGGCCGGTCCACGGGATCTCCCGCACCCAGGCGTGCACCTCGCGGCCGAACACGCCCGCCGGGACGTTCTCGAAGCGGATGTGCCCGGCGCTGTCGGCGCCGCCGAAGATCGCGCGTGCCTGCTTCTTGCCGGGGTCGAGCGTCGCGACGCCCTGCAGGGTGTAGTTCTGCCCCGGGTACGGCGGCGTGACCTGCACGGTGTGCCCGCTCATGCTGCCGTAGGCGTTGAACAGCCACCACTGGCCGTTGCCCCGGTTGGCCTGCACGGCGGAGTCGGACAGGTTGCCGTCGATGTTCCAGTACGCGATGTCGGCGTCGACCTTCGACTCCTCGATGGCCGACACCCACTGGATCATCTGGCCGGGCACCGAGGTGTGGTAGTTGAAGGCGTACTCGTTGACGTTGACGGGCAGTTGCTTCCCGGCGTACTTCGTGCCCGCGAAGACCTCGGCCTCCATCTGGCGGTAGCGCTTGACGCTCTCCCTGACCTGCTCCGGGTGGCTGAGCTCGTGCCAGGTCATCACGTCGGGGACGGTGCCCGCCTGGACGACGTGCTGGAGGTAGCCCTTCACCTGGGCGTACAGCACGCTGGTGTTGGGGCCGGCGATCCGGGCGTCCGGCAGCTTGCCCTTGATGAGCGCGTAGACGTCGTCCCACGCCTTGAAGTAGTCGCGCGGGTCGCTGAGCCAGCTGATCCGGTTGTAGCTCCACTCGCCGGTGCCGAACATGTTGCCCTCGGGCTCGTTGAACGGCACGAAGACGATGTTGTCCTGATATTTCGGTTCTAGCTGGAGGACCTGGTCCACCTGCTTGGCGATCTTCTGCTTGAACAGGTCGAGCTTCTCCTCCGGGGTGCTCCCCGGCCACTGGTACGGGAAGCCGCGGTGGATGTCGGTCATGTAGATGTACACGTCGCCGTCGGTGCTGTCGGCGAGCGGCTTGACCACCTCCAACGCGTCGGCGCCTGGATGCTGCGGGCCGTGTGGGCCTTGGTCGACACCGTGCGCAGGCGCATGCCCTCGATCAGGTTGTTCGTCGGGACTCCGGGCCCGTACAGGCCGTAGAGCGTGCCGGAGGCGCCGCCGTGGAAGGGGCCGGTGTCCTTGGCGAGGTCGATGATGAGCTGGCCCTCGCGGATCACCGTGACGGTGGCGGTGACGGGGCGGTCGGCGGCCGTGCCGTTCACGGTGAAGGTGCCGGCGGCGGCGTAGTCCTTGGGGTCCACGGGCGACCAGGTGATGGGCAGGTCGCGGTCGTAGCCGTCGGTGAAGGTGGCACGGACCGCGGCCGGCAGGGACGGCGCGGTGCCGATGGTCGTCCGCACGGCGAAGGCGTCCTGGGCCAGGCCCGTCGGTGTAGGGGTCGTGCCTCCGGCGACGGCGGCCACCTGCTCCGCCGACAGCGCGGCGCCGTAGATGCGGAAATCGTCGATCGCGCCGTCGAAGAGCGGATCCTGATAGAACGAGCGCCCGATGTAACCGGCGGACGTCGTGGCCGCGTCGATCAGCTGCGCGGCGGTCACGGTGGTGGAGGCGGAGGCGGAGGCGACGGCGGCCCCGTCGAGGTAGGTGGTGACGCGCTCGGCGGCGGTGTCGAGGGTGACCGTCAGCGTCTTCCAGGCGCTGGCCGGCAGCGGGGCATAGCCCGTGACCTTGGCCTCGCCTCCGCCGGACGAGGTGGTGACCGCCGTGCGCAGACGGCCGTCGCCGTTGTACGGCGTGCTGAACAGGTAGCGGTTGGTGTCCTTGCCCAGCGCGTAGATCCACTGCCAGGCGGAGGCGGTGCCGTCCCACTTCACCCGGGCCGACACCGTCAGGTCGGTCTTGTCCTTGATCGCGGCCAGCGGCAGCCGCACGTAGGCGCCGTCGGAGGTCGGCGCGCCGCCCGGCAGGTTCAGCGCGTGACCCCCTCCCGCGCCGTCGACCAGTGACGCGGTGGAGGCGTTGACCAGCGTCCCGTCCAGGCCGTTGCCGGAGGAGTCGCCGATCGTGCCGGTGGAGAGGTCGTCCGTGTCGAACGCGTAGACGAGCACGGGAGCGGGCGGATCCGCGGTCGCCGCATTCGCGACGCCCGTGGTTAACGCCATGGTGAGGGCGGCCGGGAGCAGCCCGGCTCGCATGGCCTTGGTGAATGTCATCACGATGTCCCTGGGAGGTGTGAGCGCTAACAAATCTCAGGGAGGACGGTCGGCAACGCAACTGAGGGTTTCGCGTAGGTTACGTAGCTGCGCCCCGCACGTCAATGGGGCGATCTTTTGTGTTTCCGACATGTCACGATTCGGTATCGCAGGTCGCCATCGCTCTTGACGCCTGCTGCCTGCCGGAGCAAAAGTCGAGCCACATCGTTGAACCGGTTCGCTGATTCCGGCGGCCGCAGGTTGAGACTGTCCGGCTCCGCGTCGGATCGATCCTGCTCAGTCCCAGGAAAAGGCGGCATCCGTTCAACGACATGAGGGCGTTCGCAAGGCAACTGTCGAACCGGTTCAACCACAGGAGGTGAGAGTGGCGACGATCGGAGACGTGGCCCGGGAGGCCGGGGTGAGCCGCAGCACGGCGTCGTACGCGTTGTCGGGCAAGCGGCCCATCTCGGAGGAGGTCCGCCGCCGCGTGCTGGCGGCCGCCGAGGCACTCGCGTACACGCCGAACGCAGGCGCTCGCGCGCTGGCCACAGCCCAGACCAAGGTCCTCGGTCTGCTCGCCCAGTTCCACGAAGACGAGTTCGCGCCCGCGATGATGCAGTACATCCTGGGCGTCACCGACACCGCCCGCGACCTGGGCTACGACACGCTGCTGGTCACCGAGGCCGACGGCGCCAGGGCGCTGCGGCGCATCACCGACTCCCGGATGGTGGACGGCGTCGTCCTCATGAACATCGCGGAGGACGACGCGAGGCTGCCCATCCTGCGGGCGGCCCCCCAGCCGGGCGCCCTGGTCGGCCTGCCGGGTGACTGCTCGGGGCTCGACGTGTTCGACCTCGACTTCGAGGAGGCCGGCCGGGTGATGGTGGACCACCTCCACCGCCTCGGCCACCGCGAGCTCATCCTGATCTCGCAGCCCGAGCATGTGGTCGAGCGGGGCGGCGCGTACGTGTGGCGCCTGCGCGACGCCGCACTCGAACGGGCCCGGCAGCTCGGCGTCACCCTGCACGCGGTGTACGGCGAGTCCCGGCAGCCGGCCGTGGGGCGCCTGCTCAACGATCTGCTCGACGCCTATCCCTCGGCGACCGGCCTGCTGATCAACAACGAGGCGGCCACTGCGGCGCTGCCCTCCGTCGCCTACGAGCGAGGGCTGCGGGTGCCCGAGGATCTCTCGGTCATCGGGCGCTACTCCGCGGAGTTCGCCGCGACCTTCTCCCTGCCCTATTCGTTCATCGAGAGCGCGCCCGACCGCCTCGGGTCCATGGCGGTACGACAGCTCGTGCGCCGCGTGGAATCGCCGGCGGCGCGAGACGAGCCGTTCGTGGTGCGCTTCATCTCTCCCGAACTGGTCTCCCGGGGAAGCACCGCACCCCCGGGAGCAGCTCTTCCGAACGCCCGCTAGCACCGGGCCCGACCCCCCGACACCTTCCGGCCCACGCTCAGATGTGAGCGCTAACATTGGAGTGATCGATGAACCGTCCGTCGATGTCCACGAGGGCGACGGTCTTCGGAACCGCCGTCCTGGCGCTGTCCGCTCTGGCCGCCTGCGCGTCCGCTCCCCAGGGCGGCGCCACCGCCACCGCTTCCACAGATGGCGGCGCAGACGGCGCGGCGTACACGTGGTGGGACCCGTACCCGCAGCACGACGCGTCCTCCGCCTGGGCGAAGCGGGTGGACTCCTGCGGGCAGCAGGCCGGCGTCACCATCAAGCGCACGGCCTACGACACGACCGCGCTGACCAACCAGGCCCTGCTCGCCGGCCAGGAGGGCAACGCGCCCGACGTCATCCTCCTCGACAACCCCGCCGTCTCGACGCTCGCGGACGCCGGGATGCTCACCACGATGTCCGACTTCGGCCTGGACACGGCCAGGTTCGACAAGAACCTCATCGCCGCCGGAGAGCTGGACGGCAAGACGTACGGCATCCCCATCGGCGCGAACACCCTCGCGCTCTACTACAACAAGAAGATCCTCGACGCGGCCGGCGTCGACCCGAAGTCGATCAAGGACTGGGCCTCGCTCGACGCGGCACTGAAGAAGGTCAAGGCCGCGGGCAAGAAGCCGATCACGTTCGCGGCCATCGGCACGGAGGAGGGCTCGTTCCAGTTCCTGCCGTGGTTCTGGGGCTCCGGCGCGCAGCTCACCCAGCTCGACTCGCCCCAGGCCGTCGCGGCGCTCGACCTGTGGACCAAGTGGGTCAAGGACGGCACCGCCCCCAACTCGGTCATCAGCAACTCCCAGAACACCACCTGGGAGGAGTTCCTGACCGGGCAGTTCGCGTTCGCCGAGAACGGCACCTGGCAGATCAACAGCGCCAAGAAGGCGGGCTTCCCCACCGGGATCGTCCAGATCCCCGGCAAGGACGGAGGCACCGCCCCCACGCCTACGGGCGGCGAGTTCATCACGGTCCCGGTGCAGAAGGACACCAAGCGCTACGCCGCCACCAAGAAGATCCTCGAGTGCATGACGACGCCCGAGGGCCTGGTGGAGACCGGTACGACGTTCGCGTACTACATCCCCTCCACCGCCGAGGGCCAGCAGGCGATCCTGGCCAAGGAGCCCGGCCTGAAGCCGTGGGTCGACGCCGTACGGTCGGCCAAGGGGCGGACCAGCGACAACCTCGGCACCAAGTACCCGAAGATCTCCGAGGCGCTGTGGACCGGAGTGCAGAAGGCGCTGAGCGGCGCGGCCGCCCCCGCCGACGCGCTCAAGGAGGCACAGGCCCAGGCGAAGCAGGCCACCGGCAACTGATCCGATGACATCTCTTCGCACCGAAGCGGTCATGGCGCGCCGGGGGGTCCACGAGGTTCCCCGGCGGCGGTCCCGGCAGTGGACGGCCCTCGCCTTCCTCGCGCCGCTCGTGATTTATCTGGTCGTCTTCTACGCCTACCCGCTCTACCGCAACATCGACCTGAGCGTGCACAACTACACGCCGCGCGCGTTCGTGCGGGGCGATCCCGAGTTCACAGGGCTGGACAACTACCTGGACATCCTGTCCGACGACACGTTCGTCCGGGCCCTGCGCAACACGGCCGTGTTCACCCTGGTCTCCATCGCCGCGCAGTACGCGCTCGGCCTGGCGCTCGCGGTCTTCTTCCACCGCAACTTCCGCCTGTCCGTGGTGCTGCGCGCCATGTTCCTCGTGCCGTGGCTGCTGCCGCTGATCGTCTCGGCCTCGACCTGGTCGTGGATGCTCAACAGCGACAACGGCATCGTCAACGCGGCCCTGCAGGCGTTCGGGATCGGCCAGATCAACTGGCTCACGTCTCCCGGCACCTCGCTGCTCGCCGTCACCATCGCCAACATCTGGCTCGGCATCCCGTTCAACCTGGTCATCCTGTACGCCGGGCTGCAGAACATCCCGGCCGACCTGTACGAGGCCGCCGGCCTGGACGGTGCGAACGGGTGGCAGCGGTTCTGGCGCATCACCTTCCCGCTGCTGCGCCCGGTGTCGGCGATCACGTTGCTGCTCGGCCTGATCTACACGCTCAAGGTCGTCGACATCATCTGGATCATGACGAAGGGCGGGCCCGCGGACGCCTCGACGACGCTGGCCATCTGGTCGTACCGCGAGGCGTTCGGCACCGGCCAGCCGGACTTCTCACCGGCGGCGGCCGTCGGCAACCTGCTCATCCTCATCGCCCTGGCCGCGGGGCTCCTGCACGTGCGCCTGCAGCGAAAGGAGGAACGCGCATGAAGACCTGGAAGACAGTGGTGGGCGTCGTCCTGGTCGGGCTGATGCTCTTCCCGGTCTACTGGATGTTCAACGTCTCGCTCACCAAGACGGGCGACATGCGCGCGGACCCGCCCCATTGGTTCCCGTGGAACCCCACGTTCGAGGGGTACGCCGCGGCGCTCGCCCAGCAGCTGCCGGCCCTGGCCACGAGCCTGTTCATCGGCCTCGGCACCGTCGCGCTCACGCTGCTCGTGGCCCTGCCCGCGGGATACTCGCTGGCCAAGCTGCGGCCGCTCGGCGGGCGCGGGATCGACTTCCTGCTGCTCGTGGCGCAGATGATCCCCGCTGTCGTCATGGCCATGGGCTTCTACGCGATCTACATCAGGCTCGGCATGCTCAACACCGTCGCCGGCCTGATCGTCGCCGACTCGACGCTGGCCGTGCCGTTCGGGGTGCTGCTCTTCCGGGCGTTCATGGCGAGCATCCCCGGCGAGCTCATGGCCGCGGCGCAGATCGACGGGGCGAGCACCTGGCGCACGTTCCGGTCGATCATCCTGCCGCTGAGCCGCAACTCGGTGATCACGGTCTCGCTCTTCGCGTTCCTGTGGGCGTGGTCGGACTTCATCTTCGCCTCGACGCTCAACCGCAACAGCGACGTGATCCCGATCACGCTCGGCATCTTCCGCTACATCGGCAACAACACCACGGAGTGGAACTCGATCATGGCGACCGCCGTGATCGCATCCATCCCCGCGGCCTTCCTCCTGGTCCTCGCGCAGCGCTACATTGCCGCCGGGGTCACCGCGGGCGCCGTGAAGGACTGACCACCCATTCGTCGAAAGGTTCACCACATGACCAGCCCCGTGCTGCCGTCCCACGGCCGGGTACGCCCCCTCGGGCTCGCGCAGGTCTCGATCACCGGCGGGTTCTGGGGCAGGCGCCAGGCCGTGAACGCCACGGCCACGCTCGCCCACTGCGAGTCGTGGATGGAGCGCCTCGGCTGGCTGGCCAACTTCGATCGTGTCGCCGACGGGACGACCTCGCCCGACCGTCCCGGCTGGTCGTTCTCCGACTCGGAGGTCTACAAGCTGCTGGAGGCCCTGTCCTGGGAATGGGGCCGTACCGGCGACCCGGGGGCGGAGGCGGCGATCAAGCGGCTCACCGCGCGCGTCGCCCGCGCCCAGGACCCGGACGGGTACCTCAACACCTGCTTCGGGCACGGCGGGCAACAGCCGCGCTACAGCGACCTCGAGATGGGCCACGAGCTCTACAACACCGGCCACCTCCTGCAGGCCGCGGTGGCCCGGCTGCGCACGCACGGCGAGGACGACCTCGTACGGGTCGCGCGGCGGGCCGCGGACCACGTGTGCCGCACCTTCGGCCCGGACGGCACACCCGGGATCTGCGGGCACCCGGAGATCGAGGTCGGCCTGGCCGAGCTCGGCCGGGCACTGGGGGAGGAGCGCTACGTCGAGCAGGCACGCCTCTTCCTCGACCGCCGCGGGCACGGCACGCTCAGGGACATCCCCCTGGGACGCGCCTACTTCCAGGACGACATCCCGATCCGGCAGGCCGATGTGTGGCGCGGCCACGCCGTCCGCGCGCTCTACCTCACCGCCGCGGCCGTGGACGTCGCCGTCGAGCGCGGCGACGACGAGCTGCTGCGCGCCGTCGAACGGCAGTGGGAGCGCTCGGTCGCGCGCCGCACCTACATCACCGGCGGCATGGGCTCACGACACCAGGACGAGGGCTTCGGCGAGGACTGGGAGCTGCCGCCGGACCGGGCCTACTGCGAGACGTGCGCCGGCGTCGCCTCGATCATGGTCTCCTGGCGTCTCCACCTCGCCACCGGCGACGTGCGCTACACCGACCTGATCGAGCGCACGCTCTACAACGTCATCGCGACCTCCCCGAGCCCCGACGGCCGGGCGTTCTTCTACGCCAACCCGCTCCACCAGCGGGCCCCTGGCCGGCCGACGGACGCGGACGAGGTCAGCCCGCGTGCCGAGGCCGGCGCCAGGGCCGCCTGGTTCGACGTCTCCTGCTGCCCCACCAACGTCGCCAGAACACTGGCCGGCCTCCAGGGCTACCTCGCCACCACCGACGACGACGGCCTCCAGATCCACCAGTACGCCCCCTCGACCATCCGCGCCGAACTGCCGGACGGGCGGGAGATAGCGGTGGAGGTCGAGACCGCCTACCCGGAAAGCGGGACCATCCGTGTCCGGATCCTGAACGACGCGCTCTGGACGCTCGCCCTGCGGGTCCCCGCCTGGGCCGCTGGCGCCACACTCGTCGAGGACGGGCATGCGCGGCCGGTCGAGCCGGGCATGGCCACGGTGCGGCGGGCCTTCCGAACGGGCGAGGTCATCACGCTCGAACTGCCGATGGAGCCCCGCTTCACCTGGCCGGACCCTCGCATCGACGCCGTACGCGGCTGCGTCGCCGTCGAGCGCGGCCCGGAGGTTCTGTGCGTCGAGTCCCACGATCTCCCGCACCCCGACAGGCTCGACGCCCTGGCGATCGACCCCCTGCCGGGCCCGCGGGCCGAGCCCGGTGGCGCCCGGGTTCGCGGCCGCCTGGCCGCACATCCCGACCGGTCGTGGGCCTATTCCGGTGCCGCGGCTGCTTCCGCGGCGGGCGTTGAGTGGATCGACGTGCCGCTGCGGCCGTACCACTCGTGGGCCCACCGCGGCCCGTCGAGCATGCGCATCTGGTTGCCCATCGAAAAGGAGTGACACGATGTCCCGAATCCGGGTGCTCGCCTTAGCCCTGGTCACCACGGCCACGGCCCTGGTGACCACCGCACCCCCGGCCGCTGCGGCGGGCGCGACGCTGACCGTCAACGTCGCCCAGTCGTTCAGGCCGGTCACCCACGTCGCCTCCGGCGGCCTGTACGGCCTGGCCGAGAACTCCCGGCCGGCCGACTCCACCCTGCTCCCGATCAAGGTGAACTCCCTGACCCAGCCCGCGCCCGGCGTCGGCCAGCGCCCCAACGGCCAGCCGCCCGGCGGCGACTCCCTGCTGGTGGCCCCGCAGGCCACCCGGGTCGGCGCGGGGGAGTTCATCCGCATGCCCGACATCTACCCCGACTTCCCCTACAAGTGGGTGAGCTGGGACGACTGGCTGGCCAAGGTCAACACCATGGTCAACGCCCGCCTGTCGGCCACCACGGTCACGAACGTCATCGGCTGGGAGCTCTGGAACGAGCCCGACTACACCTGGAACACCTCCGCCGCGGGCAACTTCAACGACGGCTGGGTGCGCACGTACCGGGCGGTGCGCGCGCTCGACACGCTCACGCCGATCGTCGGCCCCAGCAGCGCCACCTACAACCGTTCGTGGATGCAGTCGTTCCTCACCAACGCCAAGAACACCGGCACCCTGCCCGACATCATCTGCTGGCACGAGCTGCAGAACCCCACCAGGATCGCCTCCGACATCGCCGACTACCGCAACCTGGAAGCTTCGCTGGGCATCAGCCCGCGCCGCATCTCCATCAACGAGTACGCCGCCACCAGCGAGATCGACGTGCCCGGCCGGATCGCCAGTTATGTCGCCAAGCTGGAGCGGGGCGGCGTGGAGTCCGCGCACCGGGCCTTCTGGTACGAGTACGGCACCATGAACGGCCTGGTCGTCAACAACAACCAGCCCACCGGCACCTGGTGGCTCTACAAGTGGTACGGCGACATGGCCGGAAGCATGATCACGACGACGTCGACCACGCAGAGCGGTCTGGACGGGTTCGCCTCCTACGACGGCACCCGCAAGATCGTCAACGTGGTGTTCGGCAACGAGGCCGGCACCAACACCGTCAACCTCACCGGCCTCGGCGCGCTCGGCTCCAGCGTCCGTGTCACGCTGTCGTCCACCCCGTCCAGCGGCCGCTTCACCGCGGTCACCGCGCCCACCACGATCTCCACGACGGCCCAGACGGTCAGTGGCGGGCAGCTCAGCGTGTCCGTCCCCAACATGGTGGCCACCAGCGCCTACCAGCTCGTCGTCGAGCCGGTCAGCGGGGTGCCCTCCTACCAGCAGCGGTACGAGGCCGAGAACGCCTCCGTGTTCCGCGCCGAGCGGCTGACCGCCTCCAGCGCGTCGGGCGGCGGCTACGTGGGCCGGATCGACAACTCGGGCACGCCGCGTACCGACAGCTACGTCGACTTCGTGGTGAACGTGCCCACCGCGCGCTCGTACACGATGACCATCGGCTACGCCAACGGCACCGGCGCCACCGCGACCCAGGGGCTGGCCTACAACGGCGGCGCCTGGAGCACCGTCAGCTACCCGCCCACCTCGGGCTGGGGACAGTTCGGCGCCACCATCAGCACCACCGTCACGCTCCGAGCGGGCTACAACGTGATCCGCCTGGCCAAGGGCTCGCCGTACTTCGCGGGCGGCACCGGGTACGCCGAGCTCGACTACATCCAGCTCACCTGACCTCATCCCCGGCGATCCGGCGGGTCTCCGCCGGATCGCCGGACACCGTGGTCAGTACGTGGCGGGCATCTGGGTGGTCAGGCCGCTGCTCACGGCGAACGAACTCGAGGTGACGCTCGCAGTGGCGGCGGTGAGGCCGGAGGCGGTGGCGCGCAAGGTGATGGTGCCCGGCGTGCGTGCGGCTCGGACGAAGACCCGGTTGATACCTGCCTCGCGTGTGCGGGCCGCCCAGGTGCCGGCGCAGTGCTCCAGCCCGTCGGCGCATCGGGTTTTCAGGTCGGCGGAGGCCAGCGCGCCCAGATGCGCGCCGACCAAACGCAGCACCTCATCGTCTGCGGCGGTGAGGTGCTTGAGCCGATCGCGGACAGCGACACCGGACGCCGTCATTCGCGGGTCGAGGGGTGAACCCTAAACTTCGCTCCGTTGCGTTTTGTTCAGCAGAATGGCTAAGGAGTGCTGATGAGGGAACATGTGCGCATTTCGCTGCCGGACGGCAGTTCACTGACGGCGACGTTGGCACTGCCTGAAGGGGCCGTGCCCGCAGGCGGGTGGCCGGGGATGGTGGTGGTGCACGAAATTTACGGCATCGAACCGGACATGCTGGATGTGGTGGACCTGTTCGCCGAACATGGATACGCGGCGGTCTTGCCGGATCTGTACAGCCACGGCACCAAGATCGGTTGCCTGGCGCGGGCGATGCATCAGTTGGTGACCGGTAAGCCGGGCCGGCCGGCTGCCGGCATCGACGCGACCCGGCAATGGCTGGCCGGCCGCGAAGACGTCGACGGCGGCCGGCTCGGGGTGATCGGATTCTGCATGGGCGGCGGGTTCGCCCTGGCGTACGCGGCGAGCGCGCCGCCCGGTGTGCGGGCCGCATCGGTGAACTACGGCGCGGTTCCCCGTGACCAGGAAGAGCTACGGTCGGTGTGCCCGGTCGTGGGCTCCTACGGCGGCCGCGACCAAGGCTTCGGGCCGCACGGCACGCGGCTGCGGGAGCACATGCGGGCGCTCGGCATCGAGCACGACGTCGAGATCTATCCGGCCGCCGGGCATTCCTTCATGACCGACGGCCATCACCCCATCGCGAAACTCGCGCTGTTCCCGCTGCGTCACGGCCTCGTCCGCCCCGCGGCGGACGAGGCCTGGCAGCGCACGTTCGACTTCTTCGACGAGCACGTCGCGAACCACGCCTAGCGCGACCACAACTCGCGGCCGTTCTCATGTCACATATGCCGGGGCTGTCCCGTCCTGAAGGTGGAGAACCCGGAAGGAGACCGGCAATGAGCAAGCACATTCTGATCGTCGGTGGCGGATATGTCGGCATGTACACCGCTATGGGGCTGCGCAGGCTGATCCGCTCGGGGGAGGCGAGCGTCACGGTGGTGGACCCGCAGGGGTACATGACCTACCAGCCGTTCCTGGCCGAGACCGTCGGCGGGGCGGTGGAGCCGCGCCACGTGGTCGCGCCGCTGGGGCGGGTGCTGAAGGGCGTGCGGGTGCTGACCGGGCACGTCACGCGCATGGACCACGCCGCGCGCAGCGCCGAGTTCCAGCCCGTGCAGGGACCCGCCAGGACCATCGCGTACGACATCCTGGTGATGGCCGCAGGGTCGGTCGTCCGCACGCTGCCCATCGCCGGGCTGGCCGAGCACGCCGTCGGCTTCAAGACCATCGGCGAGGCCGTGCACCTGCGTAACCACGTCCTGGGCCAGCTCGCCGCGGCCGGCTCGACCGATGACGAACAGGTGCGGCGCAGGGCGCTGACGTTCGTGGTGGTCGGCGGCGGGTTCTCGGGCGTCGAGGCGCTGGCGGAGATGCAGGGGCTCGCCGACGAGGCGACGCGTTATCACGACGGCATCGAGCCCGCCGACCTGAGCTGGACGCTTGTCGAGGCCACCGGCAGGATCCTGCCCGAGTTGCACGAGGACCTCGGCCGCTGGACCGTCGACGCGCTGCGCGGGCGCGGCGTCGACGTGCGGCTCGGCACCCGGCTGGCCTCGGCCGAGGGCGGCGTGGCCGTGCTCACCGACGGCACCGCGCTGGACGCCGGCACGCTGGTGTGGGCCGCGGGCGGCCGGCCGAATCCCCTGGCGGCGGCCAGCGGGCTGCCGGTGGACCGGCTCGGGCGGATCCAGGCCACCGAATACCTGACGGTGGCGGGGCTGGAGGACGCCTTCGCGGCGGGTGACGGCGCCGCGGTGCCCGACCTGACCCGGCCCGGCGAGTTCACCGGGCCCAACGCCCAGCACGCGGTACGCCAGGCCAAGCTGCTCGCCCGCAACCTCGTCGCGTACGTCAGGGGGCGGCGGCTCAAGCCGTACCGGCACGCCTACCTCGGCTCGGTGGCCGGGCTCGGTCACCACCAGGGCGTCGCCCAGGTGTACCGGCTTCGGCTGACCGGGTTCCTGGGGTGGCTGGCGCACCGTGCGTACCACCTGGCCTGGGTGCCGACGGTCAACCACAAGGCCCGGGTGCTGGCCGACTGGGCGCTGTCGATGGTCTTCCGTCGGGAGGCCGTGCAGCTCGGGGCCATCGAGCACGCGGACGAGGAGTTCCGCGCGGCCGTGGCCGCCGAGCTTCCCCGTGCGGCGTGACCCCGCGCCAGGTGGCCCGCTCGGGCGGGAGGCGTGGTCATGCCTCTCGCACGACGCCGCCGATCACCGTGGTCACCGTCTTGTGGACGGCTCCCTCATCTGGCGGCGCGCCCTTCCTGTCCGCGAACAGCAGGTGTCCGGCCCCGATCAGCGTGGGAGCGAGCGCGTCGATGTCGGCGTCCGCCGCGACGCGGCCCAGTTCGCGCTCCGCGGTGAGGTAGGAGGCGACCATGATCGCGGCCTCCGTGAGGACCGGGACGCCGGCCGGCCAGGTCTCGCGCAGCCGGGCGCGCAGCTCGTCCCGGAAGATGACCAGGGCGACGATCGCTACGGCGACCGACCCGAACAGTGCGGTCAGCGCGCCGGTGAGGTTGCCGGCGACGGTGCCGGTCCCGGCGGATTCGCGCAGCGCGGCGGCCTGAGCGTCCATCCGGTGGATGCGGTCCAGGACGAACTCGGCGAGGAAGGCGTCGAAGTCGTCGAAGTGCCGGTGCAGGACACCCTTGGCGCAGCCTGCCTCGGTGGTGATCGCCCGGCTGGTCAGCGCGTCCGGCCCGTCCCGGAGCAGGATGCGCTCGGCGGCGTCGAAGAGCTGATCGCGCACGTCCCGGATGGCTATCCCTGTCGGCACCGGCGTCCTCCTGGCTTGCTGAGTGGGCAAGTGCCCACTATGGTGGGCGCATGCCCACTATACCTGAGGCGGAAAAGCCTTTTCCTGAGCAGGCACCCCATCAAGCTCGGCAGATGGCGGAGTCGTTCGGCGTGGACGCCGAACGCTACGACCGGGCCCGGCCCCGCTACCCCGACGACCTGATGGACCAGATCGTCTCCGCCAGCCCCGGGCCCGACGTCCTCGACGTCGGCTGCGGCACCGGGATCGCGGCCCGGCAGTTCCAGGCGGCCGGCTGTACGGTGCTGGGCGTCGAGCCCGACGCGCGGATGGCCGACTTCGCGCGGCGCACCGGAGTGCAGATGGAGGTGGCGACGTTCGAGGCATGGGATCCGGCCGGCCGGACATTCGACGCCGTCGTCGCAGGGACGGCCTGGCACTGGGTGGACCCGGCCGTCGGCGCGGCCAAGGCGGCACAGGTGCTGCGGCCCGGCGGCCTGCTGGCGGTGTTCTCGCACGTCTTCGAGCCCCCGCGCGCCGTGGCGGAGGCCTTCGCCGAGGTCTACCGGCGGGTGGCGCCCGAAGCGCGGTCCTTGGTTCAGCCGCCGGGGCGGGCCGTGGACCTCTACCAGGCGGGATTCGCCAAGTTCGCCGACGGGATCCGCGAGGCGGGCAGTTTCGGTGACCCGGAGCAGCGGCGATACGACTGGGAACAGTCCTACACCCGCGAGGCGTACCTGGAGTTCCTGCCCACGACCGGTGGCCTCACCCGGCTCTCGCCCGGTCAGCTGGACGAGGTGCTGGGGGGCGTGGGGGCCGCCATCGACGCGATCGGAGGCGGCTTCACCACGCCCATCACCACACTGGCGGTCACCGCGGTGCGCACCTGACCTCCCGGGTGCGGTCATGTCAGACTGCGGATATGACCCACACCCATGATGAGGACCCGGCGTGTGAGGTGGCCCATCGCGAGGCTCCTGGCGAGCTGGCCGGGCGGACGCTGGTCGCCGTCTTCGCCTCCCCGGTGGCTGACTGCTTGCTGAGGTTCGGCGCCGAGCTCGGCTTCCGCCCGATTCTGCTTGAGCCGGATCCCGGGCGGCTCATCGACGGACTCACCGCGGTGACGGAGCTCGGCGACTATCTCGACGCCACGGCCGATGTGGTGCTCACCGACCATCACCGCGACGAGATCGGCCCGACCCTGCGCGACCTGCTCAAGTTCCCGGTCCGGTGGATCGGCATCATGGGCAGCGCCCGCCACACCGCACCACACGTGCGGGCGCTGACCGACCTCGGGGTGCCGCCGGAGGAGATCGCCCGGGTGCACCGGCCCATCGGGCTCAACATCGGCTCGCGTACTCCTCCCGAGATCGCCGTCGCCACCCTGGCCGGGCTGATCGCCGACCGCAACGGCCGCCCCGGCGGTTTCGCTTTCTAGCGCGTACCGCCCTGTGGCTCGGGGTCGTCGGGGTCACGTGTCGCCGCGATCACCCGCATCAGCACCTGATGCAGGTCTTGCAGCTCGTCGAGGTCCATACCGAGACGGGCCACGATGGCGGGCGGGATCTTCTCCGCCTCCGCCCTCAGTTGCCTGCCGGCGGGAGTGAGGGTCACGGCCAGGGCGCGTTCATCCTTGCTGTTGCGTTCGCGATGGATGTAGCCAAGGGCCTGGAGCCGCTTGAGCAGGGGGGACAAGGTGCCTGGGTCGAGCCGCAGCAGCTCGCCCAGCTCCTTGACCGACAGAGGCTCGTGCTGCCAGAGCGCGAGCATGGCCAGGTATTGCGGGTGGGTCAGTCCCATGGGCTGCAGCAGCGGCCGGTAGAGGCCGATCACGCTGCGCGAGGCGATGCTGAGGGCGAAGCACACCTGCCGGTCCAGTGCCAGGAGATCTGTTGTCTCTGTCACAGGCTCCACCTGTACCCACCTCCGCTGCCCTCTGGTAACTTACTTTGTGCACAAACTAATAGCTCACAAATAGCTGTCGCGCAAATCATATGGGCCGGAGCCTTGGAGGATGTTCTCGTGTTTCACCGCAAGCCGCTGGAGGAGCGCATCGCCGAGCGTCAGGCCAAGCTGCCTCCGTTGAAGGAGGGCAAGCACTTCGAGCACGGCCCGGCCAAGTTCGTGTTCATCTCTCTGATTGTTGTGGTGGTGCTCACGCACGTCGTCGGGCTGGCCATCGCCATGCACTTCTACTCCTGACGGCGGGCGCGTACGGACGTCAGAAGGCGTTGACGAGGACGACGTACACAGCGGTGCCGATCCCGACGCTCAGGATCGTGCGGCGCCCGAAGGCCAGGTGGACGCCTGCGGTGACGGCGACCGCGAGCAGCGCGTACAGCGCCGCATGCGGTTCGGCG